>JBFZAV010000087.1:0-20535 GCA_041308745.1 Candidatus Omnitrophota bacterium
ATATCGCTGGATGTAAGGCCGTAATGCAGGTATTTTGCTTCACTCTCCCCCACATTTTCGGATATATTCTTGATAAACGCCATTACGTCATGGTGGGTTTTTTCCTCGATTTCCCTGATGCGGTCAACGCTTATGTCCGCTTTCTCTTTTATCGCATTTGCCGCATCTTTTGGGATAAGGCCAAGTTTTGACATTGCTTCAACAGCATGTATTTCCACTTCCAGCATCTTTCTGAACTTATTATCATCCGTCCAGATGTTGGCCATTTGTGCCCGAGTATATCTTTCTATCATAATAAGCCCCCTTAATTAGACAAAAACCAGAGTATTATTTATATCATGTATAATATGCGCATGTCAATTAAATAGAGGGCCGCAAGGCCCCCCTCGCTACAGTTGGTTATTTGCATCTCGTCTGAAGGGACGGTTCTCTGGGCCCTGGCTTATCCACTTCTTCGAGAACCGTCCCTCTCCAAAGAATAGTTTAAAGCATTTGATTTGGCTTTTTCCGAAAGTCCTTGCAGACATGGATGGTATCTGTTATAATCGTTGAACACAAATTTTGACGCGGGGTGGAGCAGAGGTAGCTCGTGAGGCTCATAACCTCAAGGTCGGAGGTTCGATTCCTCCCCCCGCAACCAATAAAATGGAAGACTCAAGCATAATAAAACATACTGATGACGTTACTATTTTTGAAATACTGAAGGGTCATCTTCTTACGGAAGATTACGACGATCTTAGGGAAGAATTCGACGAAAACCTGCCCGAATGCCGCAAAACAATTATACTGGATTTATCTAAGGTGGAGTACATATCTTCTTTGATTCTGACTTATTTAATGTATATGTTAAAGAAGTCGACAGACGCGGGTAAAGAATTGGTTATAAAAAATGTCAAGCCAAAGGTAATGGAGATTCTTTCAAGCACTAGTCTCGATAAAGTCTTCAAAATAGTGAAATAACCCCCATTTTTTACTCCTTAGGTTTAACCAAATCGGCAATTAAATCTTTATCCTTTTTGCCAACTTCAACAAAGTGTAGACCCACCTCGTACTCTTCATTCTCCTTAACCTTTCTTATCCACGCAACTTTGCAGATTGCTTTTATGGTCTTCTGTACACGCGGCACATCAAGCATAAGCAATAGTCTCTTCGCAAAAGGTATGAACTCGGAGGCTTTTATACACATGCCGCCTTCACTTATGTTTTCGCTCGAAGAGTTATGCCCAGAGCTTCCCGTTTCGGGAAGAAGTTTGAATTTTACAGCAAGGTTAGTCCTCGCTCTTTCCTTTCTTCTTCTTTCCAGTTTTATATCCATTGTCCTCACCTCCTTTTAGGCAGATATTTTTTCAGTTTGTCTTTCTAATTCATCCAACAGCACTTTTATGTCCAAAGGTTCGGCCTTCAAGACAAATTCCCATCGCCTCGAGGCTCCTTCTTTTGCATAAGCCCTTTTAACGGCTTCTCTTATTATGTACAAGAGCTGTGTGTCACAATTATCTCTAAAAGCTTTTCCAGGAAATACAATATCGACAAAAAACGCCCCCTCTTCTCTGGCATTTATTCCTTCAAAATCCTGAAACATGTTTTCTTCGCCAGACTCTCTCTTTTTCGAAATAATAATCATATCTTTTTTATCGAACTTTCTTTTAAGCTCCTCTTCGGCTTTCTCTATCCGCCCTAAAATCTGTCCGCCTTTCCCATAGACGATTTTCACATTCGTTATTCCCATATCCTTAAGCGCCCTTAAAAGGTCCCCCATTTTCGAATCGAGCTGTACTTCCGGGATCCATGCTGTATCTATGGCTATAAGGGTCATTCTCTTCTCTCTTTTATTCTCTTCAGCCTGCAGAATAATGTCATTTAAAAATTCCTGCGCTTCGTCTTTTGTTTTTACAATCTCTTCGCTTGGCGCCTGAAGCGTTGGTTTTTGGGACAATTTCTCTTCCCATTTTTCTCTTTCTTCATTATAGATGCGCCTACAGTCTCTTGCTAAAAGCCCATGGCTCCCAAAAAGACAGTGCTTTGATGATGAGCTTAGACCTTTTGCCACTTCAGCGCTTATAAACCGGTTGAGATCAAGTTCAAATATTCTGCGCAGTTTATCCTCATCGCCGGAGGGTTTATTAAAAGCCGCGAAGTCGTTAACAAACACTATTTTTACATTTGTTCTGCCGCATATTATCCTGAAATTTTCAAGGTGCATGTCCGTGCCGACTTCATCAAACCCCCTATAGCCAAATGTATGAAACATGGCCGTAATACTTAAGACTTGACGGGTAATATCCTCCGCCACTTTTTTAACATCTCCGGCATAAATCTCATAGCGCGCGGCAATATCTTTAAAACCTTTTACGCTTATATTCATAAGTCTTCTGCCGTCCTCACTATAGCTAAATACGGCGAAATTACAGGAGTTATACGAACAGTGTTCTCTGTTGTAAGAAAAGTCGTATTTTTCTCTTTTTCCATAAAGATTTATCTCTTCATCCGCAAGCTGGAAAAACACTAAAGGTTCAACAACGGGAGCGGAAGCGTTATGTTCTAAAATATACCGGCCTATCTCATAGTCGTTCATGCTTACAATTTTTTTATGCGAATCTTCGCCGGGCATTTTTATTTCAACCGCAAACAAGACCTTTTTATCTTCATTCATTCTAAAAATAATATGCCTTCTAAAAGATTCCGTGTATGGCGTTATAAATATGTTATCCCCAAGCGGAAAATACACGCCTTCGGAGATCGCCCTTTCAAGGTTTCCTTCCAAGCCCTCGAAGATGCGCATTCTTTCAAACGGATAAACAAGACGCAGATTAGCCGCGAGTATAAGGAGTTTTCTCGAATTTTCAGGAACAAATAGAAGGTTATATATTCCGTTTTCCTGTTTTTTTAAAATTTCTTCTCTCGCGTCTTCTATCTTCTTGCTTTTAAATGCGGTTTCTGTTCTTAGGCCGGGATCCGGCATGCCTTCCGTAGCCAGATATTTCAATATGTTCTCTCTTTTTGCCCTTATTCTAAAAAATTCTCCGGATAGGTCTTTATCTGCTCCGTCGTAAAGCTCTTCTCTAAAAAGCGCGGCAATATCTTCCGGCACATCAAGCTCAGTATTTTTATCAAAAATTGAATACAGAAAACGCCTCTTCATCGTTTCCCCGATTTTCTGAGACTTGTTTAAAATTTCTCTTAAAAAATCCAGGTCTTCATTTGTCGGAGGATTTTCCTTGTTAAATCCTAAAATAAAAACCTCCAAAAGAGATATTTTTCTTGCATAATCTATTTTTTCATCGCCCAGCTCTTTATTAAGTATTTCTCTCACAGCAGACATTAAATATGGGGCGTTTTTGAGCGTAAAAATTATTGCCATCTCAATTTCCTGCGAAATTACACGATTTGACGCGTTCATTAAGGAATCGAGCCCATGTTTATACAGGGCATATGCTTCTATCATTCCCTCCAGCTCTTCCACAGTTAATTGTATTGAAGATTTTTCCATAAGTTCGTTTATTTCTACGGCTTTTTTCTTCCGCAGCTCTTCTTTCTCTTTAAAATTTGTAATAACGTTCAGGGCTTCATTAATAGCGGTTCGGATCTGGCCGTTTTCAGAACTGACGGGCGAAGATTTTTCGGGATTTTCTTCTGCAGCAAGGATGGTTAATACATCCAGTTCTTCCTTATATTTTTTAAGACTTCTTAAATATTTAGAGTGTTCGCCAAGCTCCCGCTCAAGCCCTCTTTTGTCCGGGGCTACCGGCCTTCCTAAATATTTATAGCGGCTTTCTTTCGACGGGTCATAAAGCCTTTTAGCCAGATTAAAAGACTTTTTAAATTGTAAAAGTGTCTCCTTAAAATTAGGATCGGTTTTATACATCCTCCTGAGAATTTTTATTCCTTTTTTCGCGTACTCTATCCAATCTCTATTGTCGGCTTTAGCCGTGCTTTCCATTTTATTTCGTACAGCATTTAGGTCTCCCTGTGCGGCCATAATTTGCATTTCTAAATTTGACGCCTTTTCATTCTGGGTCGGAGCGTCTATTTTATTTTCTTTCTCTTCTCTTTCGAGAACGCTCAAAGCCTGTCTCTCCATTTCGTTAATTTTTTCCTCAAGCGCTCTATCTTCAGCGCCTATTACATCCTCAGGGTTTAGAGGCCTGCTGCTACCGAATTCGGAAACATCATTATTTAAAGATATAGATGCGTGGTTCATTTCCCTGCGCATTCTTATAACCCAGTCAAAAGTCCGCCCTGTTGCTTTCGCAATCTCTTCCGAAGTTATTCCCTCGTCTTTAGGATCGAGTCCGGCTTCGCTGCACTCCTTTTTGAATTGTTCTATCGCTCTCCACGGAATATTAATTACGCTTTTATTCTCATAAATGTAGGATAACACTTCTTTTCTTATCCATACTGCTCCATAGCTTAAAAACTTGGCTCCTCTGGTTGGATCGTATCTTTCAACCGCCTCAATCAGACCTTCATTGCCGGCATGTACCATTTGCATAAAATCACGCTCCGGTTTCAGAAATCTCTTCGCTATCCAAACCGCTGCTCTTAAGTTTGCTTTTATGAAAGTTTCTCTTGCTGATAAATCTCCGAATTTTATAAGAACACTTAACTTGATCTCTCCCACACCCGTCAACATGGGGTATTTTGATATTTCATTAAAATATCGGTTTTCATAGCTTGGCTTTTCCGTGGCCTTTTTGCCAGATCGCAAATCTTTCCCGTTTCGGTCTATATTTTTATAAACTAGCCTGTCAGGGATGCTTTCAAAGAAATGCCTTCCTTGAGACAAAACGAGTTCTTCAAGCCCTCCCCTGTACTTAAGAAACTGCACAACCTTTCTTACCAGCTCCAGCGTTATGTATTCATCCGGGAGAAGCGTAATAATATGCATAACGGCAACGCTTGTAAGCGCCTGAGCCGATGACGGACTCTTGAAGTTAAGAAGCTTGTTTAGTCTTTTATTGATTTTTTTTGCTTCTTTTTTTGATTTGAAGATTTTCTCTTTAAAATATTCCATCGCTTCGTTTTTAGTTTTTTCATCCTCATTAATAATGGCATCAGCTAAAATTCTTAAATAAAAATCGAACTTTTCTTTTTCCGGAATCGCGTCGGGGTTTTTAAGGCATTCTTTGCCTGTTTTATATCCTTCAAATGCTTTCTCATATAGCTTTTTATCTAATTCGCTTCTTGAATTCACTTTGCCCCACATGTTTAGAGCCGCCCCAAAAAAACCGCTTTCCGCAAGCTCTCTGGCATAGGACGCGAACAAAAGTTCGTCCAAAGCATCTACTATTGAATCAAGCCGAACCAGTTCCTCCACCGGAGGTTCTTTTAAACGTTTAAACTGAGAACTCGGTTCGTATAATTCTTCGGCCTTTTTAAAAGAAGAACTGAAAGATCTGGCGGTTCTTGAGTATTCCGGATCAATGTCTTTTAATTTTTTAAGAATCCCAATCGCAACTTCAGCATAATCATACCAGTCTGTTTTTGCCCTAAGCGCCGCTTCTTCCATTCTAAATTGGTAAAGTTTTAAAACAATTTTTGCGTTAAGCGCGTAATCTACGGTTTGCCCGTCTTCGGCTGGGCTATTTTCCACAAAATGTAAAATCTGGGGAAGAATAATTGAAAGGACTATAATCGCTGATACGGCATAAAAAACCGGTACTATAAGTGTCGGATGTGCCTGGATGGCCCCCATTATCCAGCTTGCCGGAAAGCTTCCAATAAGGCCAGCGCCTGTAATAGCCGCAAGCACTTCGACCATGGCAAAGCCGCCTCTTTTCGGGGCATTGCCTGATAAAAATTTTTCAGTCGGGGGGAGTTTTTTGACAACAAAAATTCTTCCCTGCTTAACAATTTCCACTTCTATGCCGAGTTTTTTAAAAAGTTCTTTTATTTTTTCTACTTCAATTAAGGTTCTAAAAATAAATGTTCCCCCCGCTTTTAGAACCCTCATGGCCTCAAGAACTGATTTTTCTAAAAGCTCCCCTTCCGCCCAAAAAAGCACCATGTTTTCATACAAAAGGTCAAATGATTCGTTTTCAAAAGGAAGTTTGCGAATATTCGCTTCGAGCAGCGTAACGCCTTCCGTTTTTTTATCATAAATCTCTAAATCTACGCCAACGGCTTCTATCCTCTCTTTATATGCTCCTTTTAACTGTTGAAGAGCCATGCCTTCCGGACCCGAGCCAAGTTCCAACACCTTAAGCTTGTCTTTGGATTTAGCGATAACATCATTTATTGCAATTAAAATTTCCGGCACCTGATCGCTAATCTCGCCGAACTTCCTGTTGCACCATTCCGGAATCGTGCGATGAAAGATCTGCCATAAAAATCTTTCTTCTTCAAATGTTGTTACAATTTTCTTATTTATTAGGTCATATATAAGGTGCGCGTCGATCCCCTTCCTTCTTACAATCGCATCTATCGGTATTTCCCGCCAGCGGGCAATTAATTTTCTTTTTAGCTCTCCCGGGAACGAAAGCTCAATAACACTTTTTCCCCATAAGTAATCAAATAAAAGCTCATGCTCTTCGGGCGTAAGAATGTTTTCTTTTGCCTCTTTTAATTTACCATATGGCATCCAGGGTTTTTCTTCCGCTTCTTCGGGGCTGATCCCGATTTTATCAAAGAGTATACGAATTTTGTGCTGCCCTAAATATATATTTTCATTTTCTCCAAGAAAATATTTAGGCACCAAAACGAAACACTCATCAAGTTTCTGCCTTAATTTTTGAAGATTTTCGGCGCTTTGCTCGCCGATATACGGCCTTAGGGTGTGGCGAACTTTCATTCTTATATAAACATCAATTGGGTCTTTGGTGCTGATTTTTTTATATTTTTCGCTGAATTTGTACTTATTATTTGAACTCCCTTGCTCCAAAATGCCAATCGCAACCAGATAATCCATTTCTTTCTGGACAGTTTCCTGCGCAAAAAACATTTCCCCGGAATCGGACTGTGTTTCTTTTCTTCTGGCCCATGAATACATGGAAAGCTCAAATTCTTCCTCTGTAAATCTCTGATTATCAAACATTATCTCGTATGCTTCAAGAATGGATCCTTCGGGATGAAGAACTTTAGGGGTTAGCGTCGGTTCCAGCATGTCTATGGTCTGGTCATCCACTAGCTGCTGTTTTTTATTCATTGTAAAAGATAACCACAATCTGATATTTTGCCCGCCCCTAAGCACAACTCTGTCAATGTATGACCTGGGTTCGGTAAAAGCGCTGAATTGATCCGCCACGGGAAGAAGCTTTACCCTTTTAGCAAGAGCAGGATTAACTTTTGTAAGAAGAGTTTTCCAGTCGTTTTCAACCTTTTTCTCTTCTTCGCGCCAGGAAACAGAATGGTTTATCGCTATGGCTAAAATTGCCTCCATCGGCAGGGCAATTTTTTCATTTTCTAAAATTATAAGCGTATCTTCAGCGTGATCATGTATCCTGGCAAGTTCTTCATCGCCCATTTCTGTTCTTGTTCTAACATCATAATGAAGGGAAAGGTTTTCTGCTTTTTTTGCCTTCCCAATGTCATGAGCCCATCCTGTAAGAACATATAGCGCCGCTGTTTTCTCGTCGTATCCGCACGCTTTAAATACATCTTCTGCGATACTCGCCACGTTGGAATCATGCTTTTCTAAAAAATCTAGAAATAAAGGATTGCCTTTTAGGAGTCCTTCTTTTTTGTGTAAGGCTTTTACTTTCTCTGTTAGATCCTTTAGCTCCCCTATCCCAAGATCCTTCTTTTCTATGATTC
This sequence comes from Candidatus Omnitrophota bacterium, assembly GCA_041308745.1. Lineage (GTDB taxonomy): Bacteria > Omnitrophota > Gorgyraeia > Tantalellales > Tantalellaceae > PPR-0476. The sequence continues at coordinate 7,753 of JBFZAV010000087.1, forward strand.
TCTCCAGCAAATCCCAGCCATACCATTCTTCTAATAAATCGAGGATCCTGTTTATTGCCTCCAAGATTTCAGTCTTTGGCGGACGGGGGAGGTTTTGCCAGATAAATTTTCGCACTTCAGCTTTTATGCCGGGTTCAATCTCACAAAATACTTTTTTGTCTTTAACCTCTATAGGGAATTTTGCGGGATTTTCAGAAAAATATTCCTCATTTTTTGAAATGTGTAAATTAAATGTTTTCCCGTTATTTACGTATGGAACACAAAAGGCCTCGCCCTCTTTGTATATTCCCGTAATATCAAAATTAGCAAAGTCAACGTGTGAGAGGTCCCGTAAAATGAGTCTCTTTAAGCCGTCCCCGTCTATTTTTTCTCCAAAATCGGCTATTACCTGGCTAATAAGCTGTACCAAGTATAGAAACGCGACATCTTCACGGATAGTTCCGTCGGTCTTTAGACCGTACAGTTCGCCTATGTTTTCATAAACAATGATTTCGCCGTTTTTTTCTTCGACTTTGACAAGCGGATTTACGCGGGAGGTTGCGGACAGGGTATAATTTTGTTCACCGGGTTTATTTTTATCTAAACCGGAAGCTACACTATTAAAAGAAAATAAAATAGTAACTATTAAAGATACTATTCTATTGGCTATAATATTTTGTTTGTTTTTTATCATCATATTTTTGTTTTATCTCACAATAACAATACTATTTGTTTCTATACGGATTCCCTCCCTATAGAACTTTTCGAGCATTATAACATTAAAAAGTTAGTTATGTCAATAAAAATTTACATTTTTTAAGTCTCATTTATAAGTACTTATATTTAAAGGAGTTACAAATATAGTTTTTGTTTTGTATTTAAGGTGATTTTTTGATGGATTTATCGTTTTCTGGGAGGTTCTTTAACAAAAAACCCGGGAAAATTACTTTCCCGGGTTTTTTACGGTTTGGTTTTGTTTTTTTACGGCGCTATTTGAGGGTTTATAGATTATTTCACCCTTTTTGATTATGCCGAGCTTTTCTCTCGCCCGTTTCTCAAGATAGTTTGGGTCGTTTTCCAGCTTTCCAACCTTATCCTGCAAAACACCGTTATATTCCGAGAGAAATTCTATCCTTTTTTTAAGCCTTAAGTTTTCTTCCTTCAGTCTTTGAAGCCTAGAAAACCCCGGCAAAAAAGCAATTACAAGAACAGCCGCCAAAATGACTGTTTTTAGTGTTATTTTCTTCCCTTCCATTCAGGGTCTCCGTAAATAGCCTTGGAACCAAGTTCTTCTTCAATTCTTAAAAGCTCGTTATACTTGCAAACCCTGTCCGTTCTCGAGGTTGATCCTGTTTTTATCTGCCCAACACCCGTCGCAACGGCAAGATGAGAAATGGTTGTGTCTTCCGTTTCACCTGAGCGATGGCTCATTACCGCCGTGTAACCGGCTTTTTTAGCCATTTTAATAGCCTCAAGGGTTTCCGTAAGCGTGCCTATCTGATTTACTTTAATGAGAATAGAATTTGCTATTCCTTTTTCTATGCCTTTTTTAAATATTTCTGTGTTTGTTACAAAAATATCATCTCCGACAAGCTGGATTTTCTTCCCCAGTTTCTCCGTTAATAATTTCCATCCGCTCCAATCATCTTCCGCCATACCGTCTTCGATGGAAACTATAGGATATTTGCTTACCCAGTTAGTGTAAAAGTCAACCATTTGTTCCGATGTTTTAACGGAAGACTTTTCAGCCTCGAGAATGTATTGTCCGTTTTTATAAAATGTGCTCGATGCCGGATCAAGCGCGAGTTTAACATCCTTGCCCGCCTTATATCCCGCGGCGCTTACTGCCGCCAATATTACCTCGACAGCCTCTTCGTTAGATTGTACGTTGGGCGCAAAACCACCCTCATCGCCAACTGATGTAGAAAGTTTTTTGCCGGCTAGAATTTTTTTAAGGTTATGAAAAACTTCGGCGCCCATCCTTAGGCCTTCTTTAAACGACTTGGCACCCACGGGCATAATCATGAATTCCTGAAGATCAACATTGTTATCCGCATGCTGTCCGCCGTTTATAATATTCATCATCGGTATCGGCAAAACTGTTGCCTTGTTCCCGCCAAGATATTTGTAAAGCGGTTCCTTTTTATGCGCAGCGGCCGCTTTAGCCGCGGCCAGCGACACGCCCAAAATAGCGTTTGCCCCGAGTTTTCCTTTGTTGGCCGTCCCGTCAAGAGCTATTAGGAGATGGTCTATCTTTTCCTGTTCAAGCGCATCTTGCCCTTTTACCTTTGCCGCTATGACAGTGTTTACATTATTAACGGCCTTACTTACCCCTTTTCCTAAATACCTGGATTTATCGCCGTCTCTTAATTCAACGGCCTCGTGTTCTCCCGTTGAAGCCCCGCTTGGCACTGCCGCCCTTCCAAAAGAACCGTCTTGGAGAACAACATCCACTTCAACCGTGGGGTTTCCTCTTGAATCCATTATTTCACGTCCCGTAACTTTTTTGATCTTTGTTGACATAGCTATTTCCCTCCTCGTCTATTTTAAAATTGTTACCCTCTCGCCCTCTAAAATTATTTTTCCCTCAACAAACAACTTTACGGCCTCAGGATAAATTTTGTGTTCTATTTTATGGATTTTTTCTTCCAGCGATTCCATTGTGTCGCTTTGTTCTATTTTTACGCTTTTTTGAAGAATAATAGGCCCGGAATCGAGTTCTCTTGTCACAAAATGCACTGTGGCCCCCGATTTTTCCACGCCTGCTTCATAGGCATCTCTTATAGCGTGAGCCCCCTTAAAAAGCGGTAAGAGCGACGGATGGACGTTAAGAATTTTGCCGGCATATTTATCAACGAAAAAGTCGCTTAGTATTCTCATGAATCCGGCAAGAACAACGAGCTCGATCTCTTTTTCATCTAAAACTTCGGCAATTTTTCTGTCGTACTCTTCTTTTTTAGAAAATCCTTTTGCCTCAAGAACAAATGTTTCTATTCCCGCCTTCTCGGCTCTTTTTAGCGCAAAAGCCCCGCTCTTGTCGCATACAACAAGCTTTATTTTGCCTTCCGCGAGATCGTTTCTCTTCTGGGCTTCTATTAACGCCTGAAGATTCGACCCATTCCCCGAAACAAAAACTGCGATATTCATAATTTTCTAGTTTTAAGGATTAAGTATTAAGTTTTCTTACTCCTTAATGCTTAACCCTTTTAAATTTCTTTTATAACTTTAGTCGGGCATTTGACTTGTATCTGGGCTATCTTGCCGATAGTTTCGTCGTCTTTCTGCTTGGAATAATCTGCCTTGGAAAGATTATTTTCTACTTTAAAAAATTTCTCCGGCGACAGCTTCTCGCAAATACCGCAGGCTATACACCCGACTTTACATATCTCTTTAGTTCTTAAAATATCGTCATTGGAAGAGCATGCGACATAAATAATTTTACTGTTTTTCTTGACAGCTATTTCTATGATATTTCTGGGGCAGGCCTTTCGGCAGGCGCCGCATCCCGTGCACTTTGCCGCGTCTACTCTCGGGAGGCCGTTCTCCATGTGTATGGCGTCAAAAGGGCATACGCTAACGCAATCCCCGAACCCCATGCAACCGAAAGTACATTTCATGCCTCCGCCGTTTACCAAATTGGCGGCTCCGCATGTCTTGATGCCTTTATAGTCCGCGCGCGGTTCTTTGTGTTCGTTTTCCGCGGCGCACCTAACAAGCGCGATGTGCGGAAAAACCTCTTCTACGGCTTTCCCGACAGCCTTAAACATCTTTTCTCTTGTCTCGTCGTCCACAACTTTACACCTTGTGAGCTCTACACCCTGTTCAACAATATGAACAGCGTAATCGCTACAGCTCAAAAATCCGCAGGCCCCGCAGTTTACTCCCGGCAAAAGATGAGTAAGCTCATCAATTTTGGGATCAACGTAAACCTTGAATTTTTTGTCCGCAACGGCAAGCACCGCGGAAAAAAGAATCGCCATTCCCGCCATGCTTCCAATTGATATTAACATCGTATTGTTATTCATATTATTTGGTAAATTATTTTTATATTGTGCGAAAAACGTTTTTTTCCTTTCTCTTTTCGCGTTTCACTGGCCACCAGCGACTGGCAACTAGCCGCTAATCAGTCCTCCGAACCCCATAAAAGCAAGCGCTAGCATTCCCGCTAAAATAAGCGTTATCCCGGTCCCTTTTAACGGTTCCGGAATGTTGGCGTATTCTAACTCTTCTCTTATTCCCGCCATAAGAACGAGGGCCAAAGAGAACCCTACGCCGGCCCCGAGCCCAAAAACTACAGCTTCCACAAATTTATAATTTCTTAACACCATGAAAAGCGTGAGTCCCAAAACAGCGCAATTCGTCGTGATAAGAGGAAGGAAGATGCCGAGCGCTTTATAAAGCGCCGGTGAAATTTTTTTGATAACCATTTCCACAAACTGCACAAGGCACGCAATTACCATGATAAAAGCGGCATACTGCAAAAAAATCAAATTAAACGGAACTAGGATCTGGTGATATACTATCCACGTAACAGTCGCCGCCATTGCCATAACAAAGGTAGTGGCCACGCCAAGACCGACAGCGCTTTCTATTTTATTGGAAACGCCTATAAAAGGGCATATCCCCAAAAAGTACGCCAGAACAAAATTGCTTGTAATGCTTGCCGCTATAAAAATAATTATTAGATCTATCATATTTTCTTCTTAACCTTGTTATTTATGACGTTAAATAGTCCCACCAATAGGCCAAATGTAATAAATGCCCCCGCCGGAAGAACCATAACAATCCAGTCGGTAAAACCTTTTCCCATAATTCTTACGCCAAAAAGCGAACCCGAACCTAATATTTCCCTTATCGATCCAAGAACAATTAAAGCGCATGTAAACCCAAGGCCCATTCCCAAAGCGTCCAGAAAGGATCTAAAAACCGGCCGTTTTGACGCAAAGGCTTCGGCCCTCCCCAGAATAATGCAGTTTACAACTATTAAAGGCACATACGGCCCAAGGGCCTTACTTATAGTGTAAAAGTTAGCTTTTAAAAAATAATCCGCCGCCGTAACAAATGTTGCGATAATAACGGTGAACATGGCTATTCGCACCTGTTCCGGAACAAACCTTCTTATCATTGAAATAACAACACTTGAAGATATGACAACAAATGTTGTCGCAAGCCCCATGGAAAGCCCGAAAAGAGCCTTCGTTGTAACAGCAAGGGTCGGGCACGTTCCCAAAACCTGAACAAATATCGGGTTTTCTCTCCACAATCCTTTTGCGAAATCTTTTATCATTTTTTCTCTTTTATTTCGTTTCGAATTTCTTCTATTCTTTCATTCAGCATACTAACAACCGCCCGGGAAGAAATCGTAGCCCCGGTAATAGATTCTACCTCATGGGGCTCGTCGGGGCTTTCGCCCTTGACATATTCTATTGGCTGAGTTACTGCAAGCCCCAAAAACTGTTTTTTAAACTTTTCGCCCGCGATTTCCGCTCCAAGACCCGGAGTCTCCTGTGAATCAACTATTTCAATACCCTGCATTTGGGTAAGGTCCGCATTAAGCCCGCCGATTACCTCAATTGGACCCTGATATCCGTTGCCGCTGGCCTTAAACGCGTACCCTAGAGCTTTTCCGTCCTTGCCGGCCACCGGGACAATTGCCCCCATCCCGTGTTTTACCTGCTCCATAAGACGATCGACATCGGCATCCGGAAAAAGTTTAAGAACCGCCTGAACCGATTCTTTATTTCTGTTAGCGACAATACCGGCCGCTGTCATCTGATAAATAAGAACCAGCGACACGCCGGAAAAAACCGCCACCGCAGAAAGGGCGGTCATCATTTTAAAAAAGTCGCTTTTGAATATGTTTTTTATCATTTACTTTTCTTACCTTTTACAGCTCCAAACCTTCTTGGTCTCGTGGCTCTATTAATAAGAGGCGTGCATGCGTTCATTAAAAGTATTGAGTACATGACTCCTTCCGGCAAGCCTCCCCAGAGCCTAACAGTCATTGTGATTATTCCGCACCCTATACCGAAAACCCAGCGCCCTTTTTTTGTAACCGGGCTTGTGACCGGGTCGGTAGCCATGAAAAACGCCCCCAACAAAAGGCCTCCCGCAAGAAGATGAAACACGGGTGGGACATATTTTGCCGGGGAAATAAAATATGTAATAGCGACGAAAACTGTTACTGTTAAAATATATGACGCCGGAATGCGGTAATCGATAACTTTTTTATAAAATAGGTATGCCGCCCCTATTAAAAGGGCTATGGCCGATGTCTCGCCGACGCAGCCGCCGACACTCCCTATAAAAAGCTGTGAATAAGGCGTTACTGTATGAGCGAATTTTGCAAGCCCTAAAGGCGTTGCAGTGGTAATAGTATCAAGCGTAATGGGCGCTGTCCATGTGGTGAGCGCAACCGGAAACGCCGCCATTAAAAAAGCCCTTGCCAAAAGCGCCGGATTAAAAATATTGTACCCCAGCCCGCCGAAAATATCCTTCCCCAGGCTCATCGCGAATACTCCGCCGAGAAACGCCATCCACAAAGGAATGGCCGGCGGCAAAACCAACGCAAGCAGTATACCGGTTAAAAAAGCGCTATAGTCATTTATCATTACCGGCTTTTTTCTTATCTTCTGTAAAAATGCTTCTGTTAAAATACAGCCAAGGACCGAGCAAATAATAACGGTCAGGGCTTTTGTTCTAAAAAAATAGAGCCCTGCTATCGCCGCCGGAATAAGAGCCACAATAACGTCCCTCATCATGGAGCGCGTATCCACAGGTGAAACTATGTGCGGCGAACAATTTATGGTTAACTTGCTCATTTTGCTTTTTTCCTTAACGCTTCTTTTCCCTCTTTTATGTAGTGCACTAGGGGGATCCTTGCGGGGCATACATAGGCGCATGCTCCGCATTCCATACAGTCTGATACAAAAAGTTCTTCTACCTTTTCTAATTTTTCTTTTGATACGGCTTTCATGATTTCCGTAGGGCTTAAATTAACCGGACAGACATCCACGCATTTAGCGCACTTTATGCAATTGCCTTCACTAAAGACTTTTGTATAGCTTTCGGAGAAAAACAATATCCCCGATGTTCCCTTGACGACCGGAGCATCCATGCCAACTTGCGCGAAGCCCGTCATAGGGCCGCCCGCAATAATCTTTTTTGGTTCTTTGGCTAGGTTAATGCCTGACTTCTCGAGCAGCTCCTTAATGGTAGTTCCGATTTTCACAATGTAGTTACCCGGTTTTCCCACCGCGTCTCCCGAAACAGTCACAACGCGCTCCGTAAGCGGTTTATTTAAAAACACCGCATCGTATATGGCTTTTACCGTTCCGACATTCTGAACAAGGCAGCCAATATCCATCGGAAGGCCTCCCGGAGGAACTTCCCGTCCGGTTATGGCTTTTATGAGCTGTTTTTCGCCGCCTTGAGGATATTTGGTTTTAAGCGAAACCACATTAATCTTTGAAACCGCAAGATCCGGGGCTTTTCGAATAGCCTTTAAAAATGCGAATATCGCGGCTTTTTTATTTTCTTCAATGGCGATGTAAGTACGTATCGGTTTAAGGATATTTATAACGAGGTCGATCCCTTTGAGTATTTCCTCGGTATTTTTAATCATCAGGATGTGATCGCAGGTAAGAAAGGGTTCGCATTCGGCCCCGTTTATTATTAGGGTTTCTATTTTTTTTCCTTCGGGCACGCTTAGCTTTACGTGGGTAGGAAAGGCCGCGCCTCCCATGCCTACAATTCCCGCTTGTCTTACTTTATCTATAAGATCTTTTGAGGAAAGTCCCGCTATGTTTACTTCGGAATACACTTTTGGCTTTGCCGCTTTGTCTCTTTCGATAATAACTGAGAGTGTAAGCCCTAAACTTGGATGGTCCGTCTTCTTTACATCTATAACTTTCCCGGAAACGGAAGAGTGAACAAAACCTGAAATAAAACTGTCGCTTTTACCTATAAAAGCGCCCTCTTCGACTATATCGCCCTTTTTAACAATGCTCTGACAGGGCGCGCCGATATGCTGGGAAAGAGGGATAACCACTTTGTCGGGAAGTCCGGCCTCTTTTAAAGGCTCTCTTATGCTTATATCCTTGTTGTACCGGGGGTGTATCCCCCCTTTAAAGGTTAAAGATTTCATGTTTTTTAAAGTGATGTGAATTTTGAGTTCCCATTATACATCAAAGCGGTTTTTTGTCAATAATCACACATTTATATTAAGAATTGTAGGAAACGATTCCTTCTTGACATAACTAACTTTCCGTAATATCATCAGTTTATAAGTTCTAAAACAACAAACGGAGATAAAAATGGCCAATTATTTTAAGAAAAAATTGCTTTGCTGTGAAAAATGCCAGGATTACTGGGTATGCGAAACAAAATGGTACCGCGGAGAAGTTGGTCAGGAAAATGTTTGTTGTCCCCTCTGCAGTTTTTACAGAGCTCACTGGCTCGGAGCGGAGTCGCCCCAAAATTCCAACGCCCAAAAGAACCGTATTTAATTTGCCCTCTGCCCTTTTATGCTAAAGTATCCGATTGCGCCGATTATGGCAAAAGAAAGTCCCGTTCCCGCTATTATGATGTAATTTGAAAGAAATTTGGAAAGATATGCCGTTAAAAACATGCAGACCATAAAGGCCAGATGAATTAATGCTTCCATTGAGCTAAAGACTTTTCCTCTTACTTCATCCGGCATAAGTTCATGTATTAGAGTATTGATGCATACCATTACCGGCCCCGCGGCTAGCCCAACGACAAAAATTAACATACCGCCTACGATAAATGAAGGGTTGTATTTTGCTCCAAGGGCAAAGGCGTTAACCGCGAGCCCGCATAAAAATAATCCCGCGTATATGGACCTGATTTTTGAAAACTTTTGCCCGTATTTCCCGAAGATTATTGTCCCGGCAAAAAGCCCGCCTCCCAAAAATGCCCCAAAAAGCCCTAAAATTTCCGTAATGGAGCCAAAAGCTTCCTGAATAAAAACAATAATAACGCAAAACACGGCGCCTGAGCCGGCCATTAACAGAAAAAATGTGCCCGAAGCAATCCTCATCTTATCTTTACGGGCGAGGCTTTTAAATCCTTCCGCAATTTCGCCTAAGACGTTTCTTCTTACACCCTTTTCAACAGCCTCTTTGGTTATCTCGAAATCTTCCTTTAGGTTTGCCAGTTCTTTTTTCGGAGTAATAACAAAAATTAGGATGCCCGAAATGAAATAACTTGCGGCATTTAAGTAGAACCCGCTCATATACCCTATCATTTTAACCAAAATACCCGCTATGGCAAACCCCACCAGCGTCGCTATCATTCTTGTTGTGCCGGCGAGAGAATTGGCAACCATGAGTTTCTCTTTTGACACAATGGAGGGTATCATCGCCATTTTTGAAGGAAGAAAAAATCTTGTTGCGGAGAAAATAAAAAACACGAGGGCATAAACCCCTATCATATTGTCCATTATAACAAAAAGAGGAATTGCCAAAGCGGCCAGCCCCCTTGCTAAATCAGCGATAATCATAACTCTTTTTCTGTCCCATCTATCCACATATACGCCGGCAAAAGGGCCTATCACAAAAACCGGTATCATGATAAAAAACAGAAGCCTTGCAAGAGCCATAACCGAACCCGGCTCTTTAGAATACACAAGCGAAATCAGCGCCATTTGATTCAGCCTGTCCCCGAACTCGGAGATAATCTGGCCGGACCAAAGACAGAAAAAGTTTTTTTTGAAGAGCACATCTCTTAAACGAATCATAATAATAAATGATAAATGTCAAAATTCAAATGACAAACAAATGACAAATACCAAAATTCAAATACCAGCGGGTTTTATTTTTGTCATTTGAGCTTTGTTATTTGTCATTTCTGTGTGGAGCCCGCGAGTGGGATCGAACCACCGACCTAATCATTACGAATGATTTGCTCTACCAGCTGAGCTACGCGGGCTTAATATTTATATCTGATAAATTCTATATCTTATTGATGTTTTTGGCAAGGGTGCTCAGGAGGTCAATCAAAGATTTTCGTGTTTTTCATCTTTTCGACAAACTCTGTGATATTCCCCCATAAATTCCAATAGAAATCCAAAACCGGTTTATAGCTGTATTCCGGGAACGATGAAAGGTACTCTCTGTAGTACAAGTCGCCCTGCACAACGTGTTTTATATAATTTGCCACACTGACCACCAAAACCGGTAAAACTATAAGATATATGAAGGTTGAAAAAATCACTTTAAAAATATGTATTAAAATTTTTCCTTCCTGATTCGCTTCTTTAGACATCTCTTCCTCCTTTTTAACATGGCATATGCGCTTTTATTCTAGGGATATTTCTCAAAGTATACAGAAGAATTCTGGGAGAGTCAAAAGTTGTGTTTGGCATCTCCGTTTTGCACAACAGACCGGTTCTGTACAAGTTTTCCCTTGCCATAATTAGTAGCTGTGTTATAATTTCAAAATATAAAATCTGTATTTATACGGTGCCAAGATAGCTCAGCAGGTAGAGCAGAGGACTGAAAATCCTTGTGTCGCTGGTTCGATTCCGGCTCTTGGCACCATAATAAAAAGACCCTCGCATTCGCTGCGAGGGTCTTTTTATTTTAAATTATCTTTTTCTTGGCCCTTGACTACTGCCCCTTTTTATTAGCAAGCTACTCCGATGGCGGGAGACCTTTTAAATAGTTTTCTGCTGCAGTTTCGAAATTTATTTCTCTATTATGATATAGATTGCATTCCTTAATATGCTGCCTTATATCTTCGACCTCTTCTGCCAAAATCCCACTAAACTCTTCCTGAGCATTTAAAAACATTGCCCCTACTCTTATAAACTTATTTTCTTTGCCTGAGAAATGCACTATTTTAGCGGTAAAGAGAAACATTTTCTTTTTGAGAAACAGTTTTAAATTAATTTTTTCTTTGTTTTGAAGGCTTTCGGGCGCGTTAAAGGAAATTCCCCCGAGGCTTACATCCTGCAGAATAAGAGACGAACCGCTATCTTCACCGGAAGCTTCAAGCGGATACGCTATTTGGTATCTTTCCCATCTTCTTCTTTCTGACATAGTGCGCTTATTATATCAAAAAAATGGCATTTTGAAAAGTTAAATCAAAGAAAATGTAGTTTCTTACCCTTGCCCTCTTTTGCGGGGAGCTATTAATGTTTCAAAAAAACAGCTTTTACATTTTGCCGATGGCTTCCTGTATGATCGGCATTACGGCTTGGGCCTCTTCTTTTGTCATCCTGCCTAATTTAGCAAATCTGAATTCGCCTTGGGCGTTTCTGTTTTCCCGGGCAAGCTGAAGTTTCTTTGCGCCGCCGTTATAAGACATAATGCTTACTGTTATGCGGTTATCTTCAGTTTCATGAGATTTTGAAAACAAACACTTGTCTAAACTGCTGTCGTACGGCATAATTTTCCCCTTCCCTTAGAATTTTAGAAATTAATATTAATATTATTGTAAAAGAGATTACCATTTAAATAGGGCCAGGTCAAGCCCGATGGATTTATATGTTAAATTTAAAAGATGCTGGGTGTATTTTTCCCCCTAAATGTTTCGGTAAATTTTACTATTTTGTCCATCATCTTTACCGACTCAACGGGAAAACTTCCCGCAGCTGTTTCCGCTGAAAGCATAACAAAATCTGTCCCGTCGATGATCGCATTGGCCACGTCCGTGACTTCAGCCCTTGTGGGCCTTGAATGTTCCGTCATATGTTCCAGCATTTCCGTGGCGGTAATAACAAATTTTTTCTTCTTATTGCATTTTTTTATAATAAGTTTTTGAACAAGCGGAACCTCATAAATAGGAATGGCGATTCCCATATCGCCTCTTGCGACCATAATACCGTCCGAAACATCTATTATTTCGTCAATATTGTTTATCGCTTCCCTTGATTCTATTTTTGCTATAACAAGCGGCGGATTTTTCTTCTTTTTTATATGCTCTTTGATGATTTGGATATCTTTTGCGCGTCTCACGAAAGATTGCGCCACAAAATCCACCCCATGTTCAAGCCCAAAGGCAAGATCTTTAAAATCTTTTTCCGTAATGCCTGAAAAGGGGATTTTCACCCCCGGCATATTTACGCCCTTTCGTTCTTTTATTGCCGCGCCTTCAACAACCTTTGCCAAAAGTTTATTCTTCGTTGTGCCGACAGCTTTTAAAATAATATTTCCGTCATCAATAAAGATCAGCTGTCCTTCTTTAACAATCCTTAGATCTCCCCTATAATCAAACGGAATACATGCATCTTCCCCGGTGTCCGGTCCTTTAAAAAGATATACGGTTTGATTCTTTTTGATAGGCTTATACTCTTTCCCTTTAAATTTGGATATTCTTATGCGGTAACCTTCCAGATCCTGGAGAATGCGCACATGTCTTTTATATTTTCTGTTGATTTTTCGTATTAGCTCTATTCTTGCAAACTGTTCTTTATGGCTTCCGTGCGAGAAATTCAGCCTGGCAACATCAAGCCCGGCCAAAACCATTTTCCTGAGAGTGGTATAATCATTGCTTGATGGTCCTAGCGTCCCGATAATTTTTGTTTTTGCTCTTTTTTCCATGTATTTCCTTTTTATTATTTTAAAACCATCTCTACAATTATATACCTTAATAATAAAAAATCCCAGCTCTTAAAGACTTAATTCTCACTTCTCGCCCCTGCAACACGTCCTTTTGATAAAAAACCTAACCCTTTTCAGGATTAGGTTTTTTATTAAAATGGCGGGGCGGACGGGGCTCGAACCCGCGACCTTCGGATCGACAGTCCGACGTTCTAAACCAACTGAACTACCGCCCCTA
>JBFZAV010000088.1:0-3047 GCA_041308745.1 Candidatus Omnitrophota bacterium
CCATGGGCGGCGGTAAAGGCGGTTCTGACTTTGATCCAAAAGGCAAATCAGACAACGAAGTAATGAGATTCTGTCAGTCCTTCATGACGGAGCTCGAGCGCCACATCGGCGCGAACACAGATGTTCCAGCCGGAGATATTGGTGTAGGGGGGAGGGAAATAGGTTTCATGTTTGGCCAGTATAAGAGATTAAGAAACGAGTTTACCGGCGTTCTTACGGGTAAGGGGCTTAACTGGGGCGGATCTTTGATTAGACCCGAAGCCACCGGTTACGGCGCGACATACTTTGCCGAAGAAATGCTGAAAACCCGCGGTGAAACGCTTAAAGGTAAAACAGTATTAGTTTCCGGTTCAGGCAACGTTGCCCAGTATACTGTCGAAAAAGTTAACCAGCTTGGCGGGAGAGTTGTTTCTCTTTCCGATTCTCATGGCACAATTTATGATCCAAAAGGGATTGATGCTGGAAAACTCGCATTCGTAATGGAACTTAAAAACGTAAAAAGAGGGCGCATTAAAGATTACGCGACAAAATATAAATGCGAATACAAAGAAGGCGAAAAGCCATGGAGCATCAAGTGTGACTGCGCTTTTCCAAGCGCCACACAGAACGAAATAGACGCGAAAGACGCAAAAACGCTTCTTGCCAACGGATGCTATCTTATTTCGGAAGGCGCGAATATGCCGTCAACTCCGGAAGCTGTTGAACTTTTTGTTAAGAAAAAGATTCTTTACGGTCCAGGAAAAGCCGCGAACGCGGGAGGAGTTGCCACTTCGGGACTCGAGATGAGCCAGAACTCGCTCCGCCTTTCATGGACACGCGAAGAGGTAGACAGAAGGCTTCACGACATTATGAAGGCTATTCATAAGCAGTGTGTTGATGCGGCCAAGGAATATGATCATCCGGGCAATTATGTTATGGGTGCTAATATTGCCGGTTTTGTTAAGGTTGCGGATGCGATGCTTGATCACGGTGTAATTTAAGCCGAAAATAAAGATATAGCAATAACGCCCGGTGCGCTTTTTTAAGCAGCCGGGCGTTATTGTTTTTTTTGAGTGGATATTCATCAAAATATAGTATATATTTAAACCACACCCGGTGTTTACACGCCCGGAGTGGAAGGAAGGATGAAATGACCGTAAAAAGCGTTTTAGAAAACTGTGCTGATTTAAAAATGCATGAAGAGCGCGTTCTTACCGAAGATTACGCGGAGTTTGTTATTCTTTCGAAAGATGTAAAAAAATGGACTCAGGTTTTTTTGGAGTCAATGAATAATGTTAAACCCAAAGGCGTTGAGCCTTCGGAGGAACAGCTTCTCATTACAAAAGAATTCGGCGGCATATATAGAGACCAGACACTTTTTCTGAATGATATGGGAGATGCGTCTATAATAGCTATGTTCTGGCCCTGGGAAGATAGCGAACATACAACAGTTAAGATAGCGGTTTTTAGACAATAATTTTTTATGAGTGAAATTAATTTAGGCATAGCTTTTGTTTCCGGGGTACTGTCTTTCCTGTCGCCTTGCGTGCTGCCCCTAATTCCAGGTTATATTTCTTTTTTATCCGGAGTTTCTCTGGAAGAGCTTAAAGCCGAACCCTCCAATAAAAATAAATTTTTAATTAAAGTCGCCCTTACATCACTCTTTTTTGTGTTAGGGTTTTCAGTTGTGTTTATATCGTTCGGGGCTTCCGCCACGTTAATAGGAAGACTCTTTCATGAATACACTAGCATTCTTACCCGTATAGCAGGGGTAATAATTTTTATTTTAGGGTTATACCTTACCGGAATTTTGCGGATAAAGTGGCTTTCTTACCGGAAGGGGATAAATGTGGACAAATTTTCCACAGGGCCCGCCGGAGCTTTTTTGGTGGGATTTGCCTTCGGGTTTGGATGGACGCCCTGTGTTGGCCCTATTTTAGCCGGAATACTTGCCCTGGCGGCGACAGAGGAAAATATTGTAAAGGGCATGATTCTTCTTTGTTTTTATTCTCTCGGGCTTGGCATACCTTTTATTTTAACAGGATTTTTTGTAGGATTTTTTATGAAGTTTTTTGAAAGGTTCAAATATTTTTTAAGATGGATAGAAATCATTGCCGGTATATTTTTAATTTTTGTCGGGATACTAGTTTTTTTTAATAAATTGCATGTACTAATGAAATTCGTGCCGCCGGTGTTCTATAACTTTTCGAAGTGAGAAGTAGGAAGTGAGAAGTAGGAATTAAGAATTAAGGATTAAGTGTGACGGGTGGCACGGTAAAGCAAATGTTTTACCGTGACAGGCCCCGCCAATACTGCATAGAATGATGGCAAGGAGGCCAAGATGTTTAATAGAAGATTTTTTATTGTTATTTTTACGCTTTTTATAACAATCAGTTTGTTATCATGCCAAGAGGCAACTCAGGCGGTTCCATCAAACGTAAAACTTGTAAAAGAAGTTCAAAAAGCCCCCGATTTTAAACTTAACGATCTCAATGGTAATGAATTTTCTCTGTCGTCGACAAAAGGAAAGGTAGTTATACTGGACTTTTTTGAAACAGGGTGCCCGCCGTGTAAGGCCGAGGTGCCTGATTTTCAGGATCTTTATGAAGCATATAAGGATAAGGGTCTTGAGATCGTAGGTATCTCGCTTGATCAGGGCGGGGCAGGTGAAGTTAAGGTTTTTGCGGAACAATATGGAGTCACTTATTCCATGGTTATGGGGAATAGTGAAGTTGTGAATAAATATGGCGGAATAAGATTCATACCTACGACATTTGTACTTGATAGAGAGGGCAACATCGTCGTAAAAGCCATCGGCTACAGGCCGAAAGCATTTTTCGAAGAAACCATAAAAGCTCTTTTGTAAAAAAATATTCGGCAATAATTAATTTACTGAGTGGGCTTATTTTCGGTTTCGCAATAGATTTCTAAATAAGGACGGTATTCCGTAGCGCCTCCAGGCAGCTTTATTTCAAACCTGCAGTCATAACCCTCATCAATGAAAGAATCAGGTATATAGAAAAGGGCTATGCCATTATTCTTATAGGTTCCCTTAATCCAGTCTTTTA
>JBFZAV010000089.1:0-2528 GCA_041308745.1 Candidatus Omnitrophota bacterium
TGAAGGCGCGGATAGCGTATATTTCGGAATTAAAGAGATAAACATGCGTCATATGGCCGGCAACTTTGATATTCTCGAAATAAAAAAAGTCATGAAGTACCTGCGCGAGAGAAATGTCAAAGGATACCTTGCTTTAAATGTTCCTGTTTATAACAAAGAGTTAAAGAAGGTTGATAGGATCCTTAAGGAATCAAAAAAGGCCAAGGTTGATGCGGTTATACTCTGGGACATGGCGGTGCTTCGTCTTGCAAAAAAATACGGCCTCAACGCGCATCTTTCCACGCAGGCAAGCGTGTCAAACTTTGAAGCCGTTAAGTTTTATTCTTCTTTGGGCGTAAAAAGGATAGTCTTGGCCAGAGAATGCACATTAGACGATATTAAGGAAATTATTAATAATATAAATAAACAAAGAATAAAATGCGATATTGAAACTTTTGTCCATGGCGCAATGTGCGTAAGTATTTCAGGAAGGTGTTTTCTTTCACAGGATGTATTTGGAAAGTCAGCCAATAGAGGAGAGTGCATACAGCCCTGCCGTAGAGAGTTCTATATACAGGATATTGAAAAAGAATGCGATTTTATTTTAGGGAGCGACTACATTTTGAGCCCAAAAGATCTTTGCACTATCGATTTTTTAGATGAAATTATAGCAAGCGGCGTAAAAGCGTTTAAAATAGAAGGAAGAATGAGATCAGCCGAATACATAAAAGTCGCGACAAGCTGTTACAGAAAAGCGATAGACGCTTATATGGCGGGAAAACTGGATAAAAAGCTTAAAAATAATCTTAAAAAAGAGCTTAGTAAAGTTTTTAACAGGGGCTTTACAAAAGGTTTTTATTACGGCCAGCCCCGTGATTTCGGCGGTACTGTCAAAAAAGATTATGAAAAAAAATATTTAGGAGAAGTTTTAAAATATTTCAAAAAAATCGGCGTGGCTGAAATAATGGTAAAGAACGGAGAACTTAAAAAGGGACAGGAAATTATGATTGTGGGCAAAAAAAGCCCGGCCTGTTTTATAAAAGTAGACGAGATGGAAATTGAGCACGAGAGGGTCTCTTCGGTAAAGAAAGGCAATAAGGTAGGCATTAAAGTGCCCGATGTAGTGCGATATAGGGACAAAGTCTTTTTTTGGAACAAAATTTGATTTTTTACCGGTGAAGGGTAAACTTTACTGGGGGTAATTATGAAAAAAATTCTAATAGTTGAAGATGAAAAAGTAATAGCGTCCGCCGTAAAGGATTTTTTGTCTCATAGAGGATACCCGAGCGATTCTGTGCATACGTTAAAGGACGGCCTTAATATATTTTCTAACGACTATGGTGTGGTTCTACTGGATATCCAGCTGGGGCAGGATACGAGTTTTCCGCTTTTAAAAAAGATTAAGGAAGAAAGTCCGAATACAATTGTTTTAATGTTTAGCGGATATGACAGCGAAGAGTATATAAGAGAAGCCAAAAATTTGGGAGCGGACGGGTTTATTCCCAAACCTTTCAGACTTGAATTCCTTGATGAGTTTCTTTTGCCGAAGCTGGAGTTTCTTCAGAAAAAGAATAATGCTTGACCCCTGACCCTTGGACACCTGTATAATTCTCGCTTGACTTGACCCGCAAAATATCAGATAATGGTCCAGTTTAATTCATTAATTGTATTAGGAAGAAACAATGGCGTTTCTCTTTGTTTTTAGAAAAAAAGAAGAGGAATGCCATTTTTTGTTACGGGAGCATATATGCACAAAATAGTTAAAAAAATGAGATTGAATTCCGAGATTTGTCTTCTGGAATTTGAAGCTAAAGATGTAGCTTTGGCCGCAAATCCGGGCCAATTTGTAATACTTCGCATTGATGAAACAGGCGAAAGATTTCCGCTTACGATATATGATTTTGACCGCGAGAAAGGAACCGTTACGGTGGTTTGCCAGGCTGTTGGAGTAAGCACCAAGAAGCTATGTGCGCTTAATGAAGGCGGATCAATTCAGGATATCGCCGGA
Organism: Candidatus Omnitrophota bacterium; assembly: GCA_041308745.1. GTDB lineage: Bacteria > Omnitrophota > Gorgyraeia > Tantalellales > Tantalellaceae > PPR-0476. The sequence continues at coordinate 1,988 of JBFZAV010000089.1, forward strand.
CCGCTTGGGCATGCCACAAATACCAAGAATGTTGGGAAAGTAATATGTATTGGCGGGGGAGTCGGAACTGCCGAGGCCTATCCTATCGCAAAAGCCATGACGAAAGACGGCAATGATGTTACGGTTATTATTGGCGCAAGAACAAAAGACCTTGTTCTTTGCGAGGAAGAGATAAAAAAGTTCTGCAATAAAGTGTATATAACAACGGATGATGGTTCTTACGGCAGGAAAGGTTTTGTTACCGATATTTTAAAAGAATTTCTGGCTAGAGAATCATATGATCTGGTTTTTGCCATAGGGCCGATATTGATGATGAAGTTTGTTGCCGAAATAACACGGGCCAAAAAAATAAAAACACTGGTTTCCTTAAATTCCATAATGATAGACGGAACAGGTATGTGCGGGGGATGCAGGGTACGCCACGACGGAAAACAGAAATTTACCTGTGTTGACGGGCCAGAATTTGACGGTCATCTTGTTGACTTTGACGATCTTATACATAGGCAGGCCAGGTACAAAGGTAAAGAGAAAACAGCCATGG
>JBFZAV010000090.1:0-6864 GCA_041308745.1 Candidatus Omnitrophota bacterium
TACCCCTCTCGCGTTCAAGATCCATACTGTCAAGAAACTGGTCATGAAAATCCCTCAAACTCACTGTGTTGGTCATCTGTATCATTCTGTCCGCCAGAGTGGATTTTCCGTGATCAATATGCGCTATAATGCAGAAATTTCTGATATATTTTAAACTTTCCATATTCCTACTTTTCGTTACTCATTTTTGATTACCATTTGATCCCTCGCGACCCACCTTTGGTGGGTACCCCGCTCGGGATAAATTCGCACTTATAACTTATGAAACATTTTATGTTCATAAGTTATGTGCTCATTTATATAAATTTTGAAGCGTATTTTTGGCCGAACTCTAAATATTTGGCCGCATTTGGCTTAGAATGAGCCTCACAATAGATTCTAAGCTTTGGTTCCGTTCCGGAAAGCCTGAGTATCAGCCATGTCCCGTCTTCACAGATAAACTTGGTGCCGTCATAAGACTTAATGTCCACGACCTTCTTACCCAAAATTTCCTTTAAAGGATTCTTTTTCATGCCGTCAACAAGCGCCTTCCTTTTTGACTCAACAAATACCACATCTTTTCTTCCATATACAAACTCGCCGTATTTTTTGTCCGTTTCCTCAACTATCCTGCTTAAAGTTTTTTTCTTGGCCAGCATAAACTCGATAAGCAGAAGCGTTGAAAGAAAACCGTCTCTCTCGGGCACATAATTTTTAAACCCTATGCCGCCCGTTTCTTCACCGGCTATTAAGATATCCTTCTTTATCATAATGTCGCAGATATATTTAAAACCCACGGGCGTTTCGTATGTTTTAAGATGATACTCTTTGGCTATCTTATCAATAAGGCCTGTGCCGCATATGGTTTGAACAACCCCGCCCCGCATTTTTCTGTCTTCAACTAAATGCAGGAGTAAAAGCGCCATAAGCTTGTGTCCTGAGAGGACATTCCCTTTTTCGTCTACAACCGCCAGACGGTCAGAATCGCCGTCGGTAGCGATGCCAAGATTATATTTTCCGTTCTTAACTTTTGTTATCAGTTCCTTAAGGTTCTCTGCTTTCGGTTCCGGCGCTCTTCCTTTAAAACCGGGGTTAAGCTCATCATTTATAAAATCAAGTTTGATCTTAGTCCCCCTAACAACCTCTTTCAGATGGTCTCTGCCGGTTCCGTTCATGGAATCGACGAGCACCCTAAGTTTCGCCTTTTTGAGAATCTTCATGTCCGCATACTTCTTTATCCACTTATTCTGCATGCTTACAAAGTCATCTTTAACAACTTTCCCGCTTTTAATGGCTTCATTAATATCCATATACTTAACTTTTGACTTTCTAAGATTTTTTTCGATTTTTCCTATAATATCGCTCCCGGCAGATCCTCCGAAATACCCTTTATACTTAATGCCGTTATACTCCGCGGGGTTGTGGCTCGCGGTTATCATAACCCCGCCTGAAAGTTTTTTATCCTTTATGTAGATACAAATGCTTGGAGTCGTGCAGTTGTCTTCGGACAATACTACTTTAATGCCGTTAGAGACAAGGACACTCGATACCAGCTCCGCATATTTCGACGAAAGAAATCTTGTGTCATAACCGACAGCGATTTTTTTCTTTCTATAAATCGGGCTTCTTTCCGATTTTACAAAATCAGCAATAGCCTGAGCGACTATTTTTACATTTTCAAATGTAAAATCTTCGCTAATTATCGCTCTCCATCCGTCTGTACCAAACTTTATTTCCGCCATAATTTCTCCTTTTAAAAGGTCACAATGCTTCTTTACCTCTTTACTTCTTTATTTCTTAATCCTTAATTCTGAATCCTAATACTCTCTATCGCTTTTCTGTAATCTTTACTTTCAAACACATAGGAACCCGCCACAAGCACGTTTGCCCCGGCTTTTACGGCCTTCACAGCCGTTTTATCGTTAATACCTCCGTCAACCTGTATAAATCCCTTAAAATTCTTTTTCACTTGCACAATTTTATCAAGCATTTTTTCCATAAAGAGCTGTCCCCCAAATCCGGGCTCAACGGTCATCACAAGCACCATATCAACCTTATTGAGAAACGGCTCAATTAGGGCGAATTCCGTACCGGGTTTCAGCGTTACTCCGACCTTCTTGCCTTTTTTTCTTATCATGTCTATTACAGCCATGGGATCATCATTAGATTCTACATGAAAAGTAATAAGATCGCTTCCGGCGTCTATAAAGCGGTCCACATATTTTGCCGGTTCCGAAATCATTAAATGGACATCAAAAAAAAGATTGGTTACCTTTCTTATTTTTTTAACAACAGGCGGGCCGATTGTAATATTCGGGACAAAATGACCGTCCATAACATCAACATGAACCCAATCAGCTCCGGCCTTCTCTATTGTTTTAATCTCTTCGCCGAGTCTGCTGAAATCCGCCGAAAGAATGCTTGGCGCAATTAATATTTTATTTTCCATAATTTACATTACTCCCATTTTTTATGCCACTTCGTGAGTAACCATATAAACCCTGTTTATATCGTCTATCGTTACTATGCCGACTATCTTGCCCTCTTTCTCAACAGGCAGAGCATTTGTGGCGAATTTCGAAAACAGGTTCTGTACAATGTTCAGCCTGGTTTTAACGTTAACATGCGGGACATCCGAACGCATAACTTCGCTCACGTGCGTCTCTTTCGTTTTAAAATGTATCCCCTGAATAACCTCCCTGCGGGTCACAATACCCTTCAAGAGGCCGTCGTGTAACACCGGAAAATCCTCCTGATGCGAATGAAACATTATTTCAAGCACCTTTGAAAGCGGCGTATCCGCGCTGAGACTTACAAAATTATCCGATAGTATATCTTCAACAGTATAATCCTTTAAGGACTCCTGTATTTCCACCTGCATGCCTTCGCTTGAAGCCGCCGTAAAAATAAATATTCCTATGATAAGAATAAAGATGTGGCCATAAACCAGCCCCAAATACCCGAAAAGAAGCGCAAAGATATGACCAAACCTCACGGCTATCTTTGTGGCTTCTCTATAGTTCATTTTTAAAGACAGAATCGAACGCAAGATCCTTCCGCCATCCATAGGAAATGCCGGTATCAGATTAAATACCGCCAGAAGAAGATTAAGCCAGTATATATGCGCAAAAACATTGAAATTCTGCCCCAAATCGGCCTTTCCGAGAATTGCCAGAAGCGGCTCGAAAAGAACGGTCCTGCCCAAAATAGCCAGTAGCGGATAATAAAACACTACGACAACAATCAAATTCGAAAGCGGCCCCGCAATCGATATCAGAAATTCCTGGTATGGCTTTTTCGGGACAGACGACATCGACGCCACTCCGCCTATAGGTAAAAGCGTGATCCTCTTAACTTTAATCCCGAAATGAAGGGCAACCAGGCTGTGGCTGAGTTCATGTATTGTCACAAAGAAAAATACACCGATTACAAGCACAAGCCCCTTAAGCCCGAGAAAGAAGTAAAACAAAAATAGAAGCAGAAAAAAAGAGGCATGAATGTCTATATTTATACCAAAAATTCTCGCTAACTGAAATGAACCTCTCATAACTTTCCCAGCTCTTTTCTGATAATATCTCTTTCTTTAGTTTTTATATCGCCGACAAGGGCAAGATTAACTCTGTCCCGTCTAAAAATATCCTCACAGGCGGTTTTTATATCCTCACTTGTCACGCCGTCGATGTCTTTAATTAAATCTGCTATTTCGGGTATTTCTTTGTGAACCATGAGCCTGTCCCCAAGCCAGAGCATACGGTTTGAGGTCGACTCAAGCGACAGCAGCATCTGGCCCTTGGCGTATTCCTTCGCGCGCACAAGCTCATCTTCAGTAACTCCGATGTCCCTTATTTTTTTTAGTTCATCAAGAACGGCCACAACGGACCTGAACGTTTTTTTAGTGTCGACCCCTGAATGTATAACAATTTCGCCCACGTCGCTGTGACGTTTATAGGATGACGAAATATCATAACAGAGCCCATACTTCTCTCTTAACTCTTCAAACAATCTGGACGACATGTTTCCGCCGAGAATAACGTTCATCAGTTTAATCGCGAATCTAATTTTTTTGTTCTGCTCCATCATCGGAAAACCGAAGGATATATGCGTCTGGTTTGTCTCGCCTTTGGACACTTTAAGCTTAGGCTCTTTTTGTTTTATCTTGGGAGTAACAAAAGTTGCCTTGTTTTCTTTCTGTATATTTTCAAAAGATGACTCAACAGAATCAAAGATATCGTCCATCTCGGTTTTTCCTACCACAAAAAAACCCATATTCCCGGAGTGATAGTTGCTTTCCTTGAATTTTAAAATTTGTTCCTTCTTAAAGCCTTTTACCGTCGACAGCGTCCCGGTTAATGCCCTGCCAAGCGGGTTGTCGGGCCACATTATACTCCCCAGCACTTCCATAACATATTCCGCAGGCTGGTCGCGGTACATTTTTATTTCCTCACAAATAACCTGCTTTTCCTTTTCCAGATCAATCGGATCAAACTTAGGGTTAATAACCATATCCGACAAAACATCGATCCCGAGTTTGGTATATTTTTCCGGGACCTTAACCATGTAGCATGTAACCTCATCAGAAGTAAAACCGTTAAATACCCCTCCAATCCCCTCTATCGCTTCTTTCAGTTGTTTCGTGGAGCGCTTGTGCGTTCCCTTAAAAAGCAGGTGTTCCACATAATGACTTATCCCGCTTTCCTCTTTTGACTCATACCTCCCGCCGACGCCTATCCATATACCCATGGACACGGAGTTCATTTGCGGCATTGACGAAACTACAACATCAATTCCATTTTTTGTTTTCTTTTTGCTATACATGTTTTCCTTTTATTTTTTTACAGGCTGTCCAGATAACTCTGAAGAATTAACTGCGCCGCCAGTTTGTCCACATTTTCTTTTCTCTTTTTTCGGCTTACGGACGCCGCTATCATAACTTTGGTAACTTCCCGCGTACTAAGCCGTTCATCCCATAATCTGACCTTTAGTCCGGAGGCTTCAGATAATTTTTCCGAAAATCTTATGCTGTCTTTTGCCCGTTCACCACTTGTGCCGTCCATATTTAAAGGAAGGCCCAAGACTATTTCTTTAACGCCGTACTCTTTAATGAGTTCAACAATTTCAGAGATCGCTTCCTTGTTCGACTTTCTATTAACCACCGTCCTGCCTTGAGCGATAGTGGCCGTTTCATCGCTTATCGCAATACCAATATATTTTGTTCCAAGATCAATGCCCATGTATCGCATTTAAACTCCGTATTTCGTATGTCGTATGTCGTAGATCGTGTGTCGTATGTCGCTTCCAACGATATACGACGTACGAACTATTAAACGCTATGAACTGCTCTAGCAATTGGTTTAACAAACCTTTCTATTTTTCCGGGGATCCTATTCTTCTCTTTCAAAGACCCTTCGATCACATTGATTATGGCGCTTCCGACAATAACACCGTCCGCTGCTTTCGCGGTTTCTTTCGCCTGTTTAGGGCCTGACACCCCAAACCCGACACAGATGGGCTTTTTGGAAAGTTTCCTTAAAACACGCAATTTCTTGTTCAGTTCGCCTGATAAAACTTTCCTTGCTCCCGTAACTCCCGTTAACGATACATAGTAAACAAATCCCCTCGTTCGGGCGGCGATTTTTCTGAATCTTTCTTTTGGCGTAGTCGGCGCCGCCAAAAGTATAACATAAAAATTTTCTTTTTCCGCATTTTTAACCAGTTCCTCCGACTCTTCCAGAGGAAGATCCGGGACAATTATGCCGTCAGCTCCATTTTTTTTGGCATCTTTTACAAACGCGCGAATACCATAATTGTAAACAATATTGTAATAAGTCATGAACACTAACGGCACATCGACATCTTTTCGGAGCTCTCTTACCATTTTTAAGATCTTTCTTACGTTCGAACCGCCTTTCAATGCTCTCTGTATCGCCCTTTGAATTGTGGGCCCGTCAGCTAATGGGTCGGAAAAAGGCACCCCAAGCTCTATTATGTCGGCGCCGGACGCAGCCAGCGATTTTACTATTTTTTTCGTCGTCGCTATGTCAGGGTCTCCCGCCGTAACATACGTAATGAAAGCTTTTTTATTTTCTTTTTTTAATCTTTTAAATGTTTCATCTATCCTATTCATTTCCACCCTATCCTTACCGTTCACCGTTTACCGTTTACAGCTTTATGTATTTCGTAATTATCCCCATATCTTTATCTCCTCGGCCGGACATACATAAAACGATCAAATCGCTCTTTTTAGTTTTTTTGGCCAGCTTGGTGAGATAAAAAACGGCATGAGCGGATTCGAGCGCCGGGATTATGCCTTCTTCTCTGGAAACAAGTTTTACTCCCTCGAGGGCCTCTTTGTCGGTAATAGAAACATATTCAGCCCTGCCTGTTTTTTTGAAATAAGAATGTTCCGGACCCACACCCGGGTAATCAAGCCCCGCTGAAACCGAATGGGCCAGTTGTATCTGACCATCCTTGTCTTCCAAAAGATAGCTTTTGCTTCCGTGCAGCATTCCCACTCTTCCTTTTAAAAGAGTCGCGGAGTGCCGGCCGCTACTCAAACCGTATCCGGCGGCCTCTACCCCTATCAGCTTTACGTTTTTATCTTTTAAAAATTTATAAAATATGCCCATAGCGTTACTGCCGCCGCCTACGCAGGCAACAATGTGCGTGGGAAGTCTTCTTTCTTTTTGTAAAATCTGTTTACGTGTTTCTTCTCCTATAACAGACTGAAAATCTCTTACCATCATAGGATAAGGATGCGGCCCGGCAACCGACCCGATAATATAATGTGTTGAACCGACATTTGTGACCCAGTCTCTTATCGCCTCATTCATGGCATCCTTTAACGTGCAGGACCCGCTTTCCACGGGGATAACTCTCGTGCCGAGA
>JBFZAV010000091.1:0-15618 GCA_041308745.1 Candidatus Omnitrophota bacterium
GGCGTGAAAATGGGCGCCCGGAAAGAAACGTTTGTGGGTTTAAGCGGGCTCGGTGATTTAGCCACGACTTGTATAAGCCCCCAATCAAGAAACAGATGGTTCGGCGAGCAAATTGGAAAAGGGCGCAGCATTGATTCTGTTTTAAATGAAACAGAAATGGTTGTTGAGGGGCTTTCAACGGCAAAATCCGCGCATGATTTGGCAAAAAAATATTCTGTTGTAATGCCAATTACCCAGAAGATATTTGAAATTTTGTACGAACAGAAAGATCCGGCTATCGCCGTTCAGGAATTGATGACGCGGGATCTAAAAGAAGAAGATTACGGATAAACTAGTGGCTGGTCGCTAGTGACAGTTTTTAAAACTAGTCACTAGCGACCAGCGACTAGCGTCTTTTTTACGGGACGTAGCGCAGCCCGGTTAGCGCACTAGTCTGGGGGACTAGGGGTCGCCGGTTCAAATCCGGCCGTCCCGACCAATATTAGAGGGTAGGGTTTAGGAGATAGGGTATAGTTCTTAGAAGTTATAAGTTGCTTAATCATGAATTTTTTTACAACTTACTTGTGGCCTTTGCGTGCCCTGAACCTGAGAGAAGCGAATGGCTCAGGGTGGCCGTGCGACATTGGAAAGGAGAACCATGAAAACAGTAAATATCGGTTTAATAGGATGCGGGACTATTGGACAGGGCGTCATAAATGCTATCCTTCAAAATGGAGACATCATTACCGAGAGAACGGGAGTTCATCTTGTTCTTAAGGGAGTTTGCGATAAAAGAGAAGCGGTTCTTAAAAAACTTAAATCTAAAAAAATATTAATGAAAACCATCCGTCCGCTTGATTTGATAAATGACGATGAAGTGGACATTATTGTCGAACTGATAGGAGGGATTAATCCCGCTAAAGAGATTGTTCTAAGCGCAATAAACAAAAAGAAGCACATTGTAACCGCAAATAAAGCTCTTCTTTCGGAGTGTTCTGATGAAATATTTAAAGCCGCTTCAAATAATAATGTATTTGTAAATTTTGAAGGAAGTGTCGGAGGGGCGCTGCCGATTATACGGGCGATGAAAGAGAGCTTTGTTGCGAATAATTTCGAGGTTATTTACGGAATACTCAACGGAACAACAAATTTCATACTTACGCAGATGAAGGATAAAGGCTGCAGTTTTAAGGATGCGCTAAAAACCGCGCAGAAACTTGGTATCGCCGAAGCAGATCCCGAGCTTGATATCAGCGGAAAAGACAGCGCTCACAAATTATCGATTCTTTCACTGTTGGGTTACGGCGTTAAAGTGTCGTGGCAGGATATTTACACCGAAGGTATTGAGAATATAAGGGAGCAAGACATAGAGTTTGCCAATAAGCTTGGGTATAACATAAAGCTGCTTGCAATCGCGAAAAAAACCGAAGAGGGGCTTGAGTTAAGGGTTCATCCGACCCTTATTCAATCTTCGCACCTATTATCTAATGTAAAAGGCGCCGATAACGCGATATTTGTTAAGGGTGATTTTCTCGATGAGTCTTTAATCTACGGAAAAGGCGCGGGACAAAAACCGACAGCAAGTTCCGTTGTGGGCGATATTGTTGATATAGCAAAACACGTGGCTTTTTATGGGGACGGAAACCCGATGCCGCACAATATTGAATATGCGGAAGGCGGCGTGCGTCTCAGTAAAATAGAAAATCTTGAAATGAATTTTTATTTAAGATTTTCAGTAATTGATAAGCCGGGCGTTCTCGCCGGGATTTCAACTGTGCTTGCTGAAAACAAAATAAGCATTGCAAGCGTATCTCAGGAAGAAAGAGATGAAGGGCAGACGGTGCCTGTAATTATACTTACACATAAGGCAAAAGAAGGCGATATGAGAAAGGCCATAGGACACATCGATACTCAGAAATATGTAACAGATAATACTGTGGTTATTAGAATGGAACATGAGAAATAGGATTAAGGATTAAGAATTAAGGATTAGTCATTATGCATAAAAGAATCGGAATAATAGAAAGATACAAAGAATTTTTACCGGTAACGGGTAAAACCCCTATCATTTCTCTCTCGGAGGGAAGCACGCCCCTTATTAGGGCCGATGTAATAGATGAACTTATTGGTTCGGGGTACAGGGTGTGGCTGAAATACGAGGGATTGAATCCGACCGGCAGTTTTAAGGATCGCGGCATGACCATGGCGGTTTCAAAAGCTGTTGAGGAGGGGTCAAAGGCGGTTGTTTGCGCTTCAACCGGGAATACTTCCGCTTCGGCCGCCGCGTATTCCACAAGAGCAAAAATTAAATGTCTGGTTATTATTCCCGAAGGGGCCATTGCTCTCGGAAAACTCGCCCAGGCTTTAATGCATGGGGCGAAGGTAATTGCCATTAAGGGAAATTTTGATCAGGCGCTTGAAATAGTAAAAGAGATAAGCGAAAAATTTCCGATTACATTGGTTAACTCGATAAACCCGTACAGGATAGAAGGTCAGAAAACTTCTTCTTTTGAAATTGTTGAAGCTTTGGGCTACGCGCCGGTTTATCATGCGCTTCCGGTTGGCAACGCGGGCAATATTACGGCGTACTGGAAGGGATATAAAGAATTTAAAGAAATGGGAAAAATTAAAGAACTTCCAAAAATGCTTGGGTTCCAGGCCGCAGGATCTGCCCCGATTGTTGACGGACACATAATCAAAGATCCAAAAACGCTGGCCACAGCCATAAAAATTGGGAATCCGGCAAGCTGGAAGCAGGCAATTGAGGCTAGAGACGAGTCCGGGGGGATTATTGATAAGGTTACAGACGATGAAATTATTGAAGCATACAAACTTCTTGCCTCCTGCGTTGGAGTTTTTTGCGAGCCGGCCTCAGCGGCGAGCGTTGCCGGTATTTTAAGGAAAGCGAAGGAAGGGTTCTTCCCAAAGCTTTCAAAAGGCGAGAAAGCCGATATTGTTTGTGTTTTAACGGGGCATGGCCTCAAAGATCCGGATAGAGCAATAAAGACAAGCGAGTATCCCGCGGTTGTTGAGGCAAATCTTGATGATGTTGTGAAAGCGGCACATTTATAAAAAAAGGACAAAACTATGAAATACGCAATTTTAGTTCCAGACGGTATGGCGGATCTGCCTTTAGAAGAATTAAATGATTGTACCTGCATGGAGAGCGCCAATATCCCCAACATGGATATGGTTGCAAGAAGAGGCATTGTCGGTACAGTTAAAAATGTCCCAAGAGGCATGACGCCGGCAAGCGATGTGGCCAATCTTTCAATTCTTGGATATGATCCAAGAAAATATTATTGCGGCAGAGGCCCTCTGGAGGCGGCGAATCTGAATGTCAATCTTGAGCCGAACGATGTGGCCTTCAGGTTCAACACTGTAACTGTTAATGAAGATAAAATGGAAGACTATAGCGCCGGACACATAAGCACCAAGGAGTCGAAGCTCTTGGTCAAGCTTTTGACGGATAAGTTCGGCAGCAAAAGATATAGTTTTTATCCGGGAACAAGCTACCGCAATTTGCTTGTGGTTCATTGTGATTCCGAAAAAGAAGCGGAAGAAATATCAAAAATAACATGTTTTGCTCCGCATGATATTCTGGACAAATTAATAACGAAACATTTTCCTAAAAGCCAAGAACTTGTAGAACTTATGTTGAAATCCAGAGAGGTTATAGCCGACAGCGATATAAATAAAGTCAGGATTGATCTGGGACAAAACCCCGCAAATATGATATGGGTGTGGGGCCAGGGCAGGAAGCCCGTTATGCCTACATTTAAAGAGGCGTTTAACAAAACGGGAGGAATGATTTCTGCCGTCGACCTTCTTAAGGGCATGGCAAGAATTTTGGGTCTTGAGGTAGCTGAAGTGCCGGGCGCCACGGGATATTACGATACAAATTATGAAGGCAAGGCTGAAGCGGCCATTGAAATATTGAAAAGAAAAGATTTTGTTTTTTTGCACGTTGAAGCTCCTGATGAGGCCGGGCATAACGGTGATATCAGGGCTAAGATAGCCGCTATTGAGAATTTTGATTCTAAGATAGTAGGAAGAATAGTGAAGGAATTTACGGATTCAGGCGAGGATTTCAGGGTTTTGATTTTACCCGATCATCCTACACCCATTAAAAAAAGAACGCATACCGCTGAGGCGGTGCCATTTGCTATGGCAGGAAAAGATATTGTTCCGGATGATGTATCCGTTTTTACGGAGAAAAGCGCAAAAGCCGGGAGTAAGCATCTAAATAACGGAGCGGAACTCATAAAGCTTTTGTTTAATGAATAGTAAAAAACGCAGGAGAACGTTTATGTCAGAGAAAAAGGTTATTGTACAAAAGTATGGCGGATCAAGCGTCGCCAATCCCGAAAGGATCAAGAAGGTGGCCGAAAGGGTGGCCTCCTATAAAAATAGAGGTGATGATGTTGTTGTGGTTGTATCAGCGCTTGGAGATACGACGGACGAGCTTTTGGAACTTGCGGCTCAAATCAACGAAAAGCCGTCGGAACGGGAATTAGACATGCTGATGTCAACAGGCGAACAGGTATCGGTGGCTCTTCTGGCGATGGCCCTTCACAAAATAGGATGCGAGGCGATATCATTTACGGGGGCCCAGGTTGGTATTCACACGGATTCAACGCACACAAAAGCCAAGATTGTTGATATAACTCCCAACAAGATAAGAAAAGAATTGCAGAATGGCAAGGTTGTTATAGTGGCTGGATTTCAAGGTATAAACCCCAAGAAAGAAATAACTACTCTGGGAAGAGGCGGTTCCGATATGACAGCTGTTGCGCTTGCGATTGCGCTTAAGGCGGACGAGTGCGAGATCTACACCGATGTAGACGGCGTTTATACCACCGATCCCAGGATTGTAAAAGATGCGCGTAAGCTGAATGAAATATGTTATGAAGAAATGCTGGAAATGGCCTCTCTCGGCGCTCAGGTTATGCAGGCAAGAAGCATAGAGGCTGCCAGCAAGTACGATATGCCGATTCATGTAAGATCAAGTTTTAATTACAATCAAGGTACTATTATTCGCAAGGAGGTTAAAGCTATGGAGGCTGTTCTGGTTCGAGGAGTTACAATCAATAAAAATGAAGCAAAAATAACAGTGTGCGATGTGCCTGACAGGCCGGGTGAAGCGAGTATTCTTTTTATGGAACTTTCCAAAGCCGGCATAAATGTTGATATGATTGTTCAGAATATATCACGCACAAGATCAACTGACATATCTTTTACCGTTGCAACAAGCGATCTTTCAAAGGCCCAGGATGTTGTCGAAAAAGTTGCCAAGAGAATAGGGGCTAAAGATGTGGAGTATGACAAGGATATAGCCAAGGTTTCAGTGGTAGGCGTCGGCATGCGCAGTCACTCCGGTGTTGCCGGAAAGATGTTCGCGGCATTGGCGTCTAAGAAGATAAACATTGAAATGATTTCCACAAGTGAAATTAAAATCTCCTGTGTTATTTATAAAAAGAACGGAGATGATGCCGTAAAAATCCTTCATAAAGCTTTTGAGCTTGGCGGGAAGAAGAAAAAATAAGGCAGGTATAAAATGGATAAAGTATTTATCTATGATACAACGTTGCGGGATGGTTCTCAGTTTGAGGGGATCTCTTTTTCTGTAAAAGACAAAATGCGTATCGCCCAGAAACTGGATGAGCTCGAGTTTGACTATATCGAAGGCGGATGGCCGGGGTCAAACCCGAAGGATGATGAATTTTTTAGGGCGGCAAAAAAGTCTTTGAAATTAAAACATTCAAAGCTTGTAGCTTTCGGGAGTACGCGTAGGGCCGACAATAAGCCTTCCAGCGATGCTATTTTGAAGAATTTACTTAAAGCCGAAACAAGGTATGTAACTATTTTCGGAAAGAGCTGGGACCTGCATACAAGAGAAGTTCTGAGAGTTTCGCTTAAAGACAATCTTATGATGATCGAGGATTCGGTTAAGTACCTAAAAAAAATGGGACGACATGTAATGTTTGATGCCGAACACTTTTTTGACGGCTATATGGAAAATCCGGGGTATGCCATTGATACGCTTAAGGCCGCCATGGAAGGCGGAGCCGAATGTCTGATCCTTTGCGACACAAACGGCGGGGCGTTAACAAGCCAGATTTTCGAGATTGTAGAGGATGTTAAACTGAAAATCAATAAATTGCCTTTAGGCATCCATGTGCATAATGACGCGGAAATGGCTGTTGCAAATTCCGTTGCGGCTGTACAGGCAGGATGCGCGCAGGTCCAGGGCACGATCAACGGTTACGGCGAAAGATGCGGCAATGCCAACCTGGTGTCGATTATTCCCGCTTTAAAGTTTAAACTTGGGATGACATGTCTTTCAGATTTTTCATTAAAAGAGCTTACAGAAGCTTCAAGGTACATCGCCGAAATAGCCAACATTAGGCAGCAGGATTCACAGCCGTATGTCGGCCATAGCGCTTTTGCCCACAAAGCAGGAGTGCACGTGAACGCCATGCTTAAAAATTCGAAAAGTTATGAGCATTTGGACCCCGAGAAAGTAGGCAACAAAAGAAGGCTTTTAATTTCTGAGCTTTCGGGTAAGTCCAGTATTTTAAGTAAAGCCGAGGAATTAGGAATTGATTTTTCAGCCAGACCCGATAAAGCCAAGAAGGTCCTTGAATATGTGCAGGACCTGGAAAAAGAAGGATATCAATTTGAACTTGCGGAAGCGTCTCTTATGCTCCTCATGAGGCGCGCTCAGGAAGTTTTTACCAGGCATTTTACACTGGAGGATTTCCGCGTAATTGTCGAAAGAAGAGAAGACGGCAAATTGTTCTCTGAAGCGTCTGTTAAATTAAGCGTAGGAGACAAAAGAAGACACACTGTAAGCCTGGGAGACGGACCTGTGCATGCGCTTGACCAGGCCCTAAGAAAGGCTTTAGTCGATTTTTATCCCTCTCTTAATGAAATGCATCTTTCGGACTTCAGAGTGCGCGTTCTTGATGAAAAAGAGGGGACAGCCGCCAAGGTCAGGGTTCTCATACAATCGCAGGACAAGTCAGATTCATGGTGGACGGTCGGGGTGTCGGAGAACATTATAGAGGCCAGTTGGCTTGCGCTCATAGATTCAATTGAATACAAATTCGCAAAAGACGAAAGCAAAAAGAAAAAAAAGAAAAAGTAAAATTATTGAGACAGGAAACAGAAGATGAGCGAGTTGTCGACAAAATACGATCCTAAAATTATTGAGAATGAAATATACGGGAAGTGGCTGGCGGCTGGGCTATTCAAGGCCGACAACACTTCTAAAAAACATTCTTACTGCATAGTTATTCCGCCTCCGAATGTCACGGGCGTTCTGCATATGGGGCACGCCCTTAATAACACTCTTCAGGATATTCTTATAAGATGGAAAAGGATGCAGGGCTTTGAGGCGCTCTGGGTTCCCGGAACCGACCATGCCGGCATAGCCACACAGAATGTTGTTGAAAGAGAAATCGCCAAAGAGGGTATAAAGCGGCACGACCTTGGGCGCGATAAATTTCTTGAGCGCGTCTGGACATGGAAGGAAGACAGGGGTAATACCATAATCCACCAGCTGAAAAGGCTTGGGTCGTCCTGCGACTGGTCAAGAACACGTTTTACGATGGATGAAGGCCTTTCAAAAGCCGTTAAAGAGGTTTTTTTAAGGCTGTTCAATGAAGGACTGATTTATAAGGGCGATTATATTATCAATTGGTGCCCCAGGTGTGAGACAGCTTTAAGCGACGAAGAAGCCGAGCACAGAGACATGAACGGGATGCTTTATTACATCAAGTATCCGGTAAAGGGCCGTGAAAAGAGAGATAAAGAAAATGAGGATTATATTGTTGTAGCGACCACAAGGCCCGAAACGATGCTGGGCGACGTTGCTGTTGCGGTAAATCCGAAAGATCCCAGATATGTCAGCCTTAAAGGCGAGACACTTATTCTGCCTATTCTTAACCGGGAACTTAAATTAATTTTTGATGAAAATGTTGATCCCGCATTTGGAACGGGGGCTCTAAAGGTTACGCCCGCGCACGATCCGACGGACTTTGAACTTGGAATAAAACATAACCTTCCAAACATAAATGTTATGAATAGCGACGGGACTATAAACGAAATAGGGGAAGATTATGAGGGCTTGGACAGATTCGAGGCCCGAGAAGCGATCATTGAAGACCTGAAAGAAAGAAAACTTTTTATTAAATCGGAGGCTCATGCTCATGCGGTGGGGCATTGCTACAGGTGCCATACGGTTGTTGAACCTCGTCTTTCCAAACAGTGGTTTGTAAGGATGAAACCGCTCGCAAAAGAGGCGATTGAAGTTGTAAGGGAAGGAAAAATAAAATTTTATCCCGACAGGTGGACCAAGGTTTATCTGAACTGGATGGAAAATATACGCGACTGGTGTATTTCAAGACAGATATGGTGGGGGCACAGAATACCTGTATGGTATTGCAAAGATTGCCTTAAATTTAAGAATGTAAGAGATATCGAGGTTGATAAACCGGGCATTCCGGGAGTTTATGCAGGAGAAGGGACAATAAAAAAATGCTCTTCCTGCGGCGGAAATAATATAGAGCAGGATCCTGATGTTCTTGACACATGGTTCAGCTCATGGCTCTGGCCTATATCCACCCTGGGATGGCCGGAAGAAACGGATGACTTGAAGACGTTTTATCCCACAGATGCGCTAGTAACCGCGCAGGAAATTATATTTTTCTGGGTGGCAAGAATGATAATGTCGGGGTTAAAGTTTAGGAACAACATTCCTTTTAAAGATGTTTATATACACGGTACGGTTCGCGATGCCACGGGAACCAAGATGTCGAAATCGCTGGGTAATGTTATCGACCCCTTGGAAGTAATTGAAGAAGTGGGAAGCGATGCCCTTAGGTACAGCATTATTTCCATAACTTCACAGGGACAGGATGTTTTTCTGTCGAAAGAAAAATTTGATATAGGGCGCAACTTTGCTAATAAAGTGTGGAATGCTTCCAGATATGTTTTTATGAATCTGAAAGAAGAAAATCTTGGCGGGGGCGTTGATGCGTCCGAATTGACACTTGCGGATAAATGGATAAGAGCCAAGTTTAACTCAACCGTTGAGAAGGTTACCAAAAGCCTTGAATCGTACCGCTTTAATGACGCCGCGTCGATTCTTTATGATTTCATATGGCATTCATATTGCGATTGGTACTTGGAGTTTTCGAAGCTTACAGCCTCAAGTAAAAACACGCAGAAAATATTATTGAATGTTTTGATGGGAAGCCTCAAGCTCCTGCATCCCATAATGCCTTTCATTACGGAGGAAATATGGCAGAAAATTCCGGCTAAAAAGGGCGAATGGATAATGCTGGAAACTTGGCCGGTAGCGGATGAGGGGTTAAACGACCAAAAGGCCATGGATGGAATGGAAAAGCTCATCAAAATTATCACATCAATAAGAAACATAAGAGCTTTCTGGAATATACCTGTGAAGGCCGAAATTGAAGTTCTTTTCGATGTAAAAACGGAGGAAGACAGAGCTTTAATAGAAGATAATGTGGTATACATAAAACAGTTTGGGCGATGCAAAGTTAAAGAAGTAAAAAAAGCCCTCAAGAGGCCGGAACAGTCAGTCGCCGCTCTTGTGGATGAGATAAGGGCGTATATTCCTCTCGGGGAGATGATAGATGTTGAAGGTGAGATAAAACGTATAAGCTCAAAAATTGAAGAAATGGACAAGTTTGTCAAAAGCCTTGATAAAAAGCTCAGCAATAAGAGTTTCGTTGAAAAAGCTCCGCAAGAAATCGTCGAGAAGGAAGAGGACAGAAAGAAAAATTATGAAAACCAGATTAAAAATTTGAGAGACAATATAGAAGCGCTTAAATAGTGAACAGTGATCGGTGATCGGTGAACGGTGACATGGAAAAAAGACTACAATCGATTCTTTCCCAGGCGGGTGTTGTAAGCAGAAGAAAAGCCGCTTTATTGATTGAGAGCGGTAAAGTCAAGGTAGATGGCAGGATTGTAAAAGAAAAAGGTTTTAGGGTCGATGCGGATAAGGCCGTAATAACCGTAAATAATAAAAGTCTGTCATCGGAAAAAAAATATTATTTTCTTTTATACAAGCCAAAAAATGTTGTTTCGACGGCGCTAGATACGCATAAAAGAAAAACCGTAACAGATTTTTTTAAGCATGTTGATGCCAGGCTCTATCCAATAGGGCGTCTCGATAAAGATACTACCGGGCTAATTATTTTAACTAACGACGGTGAGTTGACCCATAAATTATCGCATCCCAGTTTTGAAGTGGATAAGGAATATATTGCCATAATAAAAGGGCGGCCCGAAAAAGAGGCGCTTGATCGGCTGGAAAATGGCGTAATGCTGGAGGGCAAGAAAACTTCGCCGTGCGTTATCAAAGTTTTGCGCGAAGGAGACAATAATTCATCTTTGAAAGTTATTTTGCATGAAGGCAGAAAACGGCAGATACGAGAAATGTTCAAGATAGCGGGGTCCGAGGTTCTGGACTTAAAAAGAGTTAAATACGCCGGATTTAAAATCGGCAAATTGAGAGAAGGCGAATCGAGGGAGCTTACCGAAAAAGAAATTGATAGGCTTAAAAATTATGAACTTAGACGATAAAAGAGTGGATAGAATAATAAGATTTGCCCTTAGAGAGGATATTGGGACTGGGGATATAACCTCAGAGTCTCTTTTTGCGGGTGAAACGCTTATCGATGCCGTTATCATTTCCAGACAGAATGCTGTTGTTTGCGGCGCGCAAATAGCTGAAAAAATATTTAAGGCGGTTGATCCTGATATAAAGTTTAAGCCCTTAGTTAAAGACGGTGATTTCATAAGAGTTGATCAGGAAGTGTGTTTTATTGAAGGAAGGGCCCTGAGTATTATGAAGGCCGAAAGAACCGCATTAAATTTTTTGGCCATTTTAAGCGGTGTTGCAACCAAAACAGAAGAAATGGTGGACGAGATCAAGGGAACAGGAGTCCATCTGTATGATACACGCAAAACTGTTCCGCTTCACAGGTACCTTGAGAAGTATGCCGTTACAGTCGGAGGCGGAGTGAATCATCGGAAAGGCTTATGGGACATGGTTCTTATTAAAGATAACCATATCAGGGCCTACAAGATGCAGGAAGGCATTAAGACGAGCGCCGAACTAATAAAAAAAGTTATCAGGCAGGCGAAACTGAAAGTTCAAAAAAATATTAAAATTGAGATTGAAGTTGAAACCCTTGAAGAATGTGAAGCCGCGCTTAGCGAACAGCCGGATGTAGTCATGCTGGACAACATGTCTCCGGAAATGGTCAAAAAAGCGGTTGGCATCAGAAAAAAGATGGATTTGGAGGGCAAAGTACTGTTTGAGGTCTCAGGGGGTATAACAATAGAAAACATCCGCGATTATGCCGAAACCGGTATTGAAATAATATCTTCAGGTTCTATAACATCAAATATTGTCCCGGTAGATTTCAGCCTAGAGATAGTGCTCAAGTGACCTATCACCACCTTATAAGATGGATAAATTTACGTTAAAAACCAGCCTTAGACCCGCGGGAGATCAGCCCGAAGCCATCAAAAAAATGGTAGAGTCTATCCGGTCGGGTAATAATTTCCAAACGCTTGTTGGCGTTACCGGAAGCGGCAAAACTTTTACAATGGCCAATATTGTCGAGCAGATAAATAAGCCCACTTTGGTTATATCTCACAACAAAACCCTGGCGGCACAGCTTTATTCCGAATTTAAAGATTTTTTTCCCGACAATGCAATAGAGTATTTCGTAAGTTATTATGATTATTATCAGCCCGAGGCATACGTTCCGCAGAGCGACCTTTACATAGAAAAGGACGCATCCATTAACGAAGATATCGATAGACTTCGCTTATCGGCCACCAGTTCTCTGTTCTCGCGAAAAGATTGTTTGATAGTTGCGAGTGTTTCGTGTATTTACGGTTTAGGATCGCCTGAAGATTATTCACATATGGTGATCGATGTTAAGGCGGGAGAAGCTCTTTCGAGAGAAGACCTTCTTAAAAAACTGGTTGATATCCAATATGAACGTAACAGTGTTGATTTGGCAAGGGGCAAATTCAGGGTTCGCGGAGATATTGTAGAGATTTTTCCCGCTTACAAAGAAACAGCGGTTCGTATAGAGCTTTTGGGCGATCAGGTGGCAAAAATAGCAGAGATTCATCCGGTGTCGGCTGAAATAATTACACCTCTCGATAGAATATTTATTTACCCCGCCAAGCATTTTGTCACTACCGAAGATAAAATAAAAAATGCAGTTAAATCAATTGCCGAAGAGCTTGCCCAGAGATTGGCTGAACTTCGTGATGCGGGGAAGATTCTTGAAGCCCAAAGGCTCGAGCAGAGAACAAGGTACGATATGGAAATGCTCAGCGAGCTCGGATACTGTAACGGCATAGAAAATTATTCCCGGCATTTATCCGAAAGAGAATCCGGGTCAAGGCCATGGTGCCTTCTTGATTACTTTGGAGATGATTATGTCGTGATTATAGATGAATCGCACGTTACGCTTCCCCAGCTTCATGCGATGTATAACGGCGATCAGGCGCGCAAGAAGACCCTTGTAGATTACGGCTTTCGCCTTCCTTCAGCGCTGGATAACAGGCCCCTAAAGTTTGAAGAGTTTATGCGAATAGTAAAACAGCTCATGTTTGTTTCCGCGACGCCAAGTAGTTATGAGCTTGAGAACAGCAAAACAGTGGCCGAACAGATTATAAGGCCCACCGGGCTTATTGATCCGCCTATAGAAGTAAGGCCCTCTGAAAACCAGCTTTATGATCTGATGGAAGAAATAAAAAAGAGAGCAGGCAAAAATGAAAGGACCCTTGTTACAACTTTAACAAAAAGGCTGGCTGAAGAGCTTACTTCTTTTCTGGAAGAGAAAAAACTTCGCGTCAGATATCTCCATTCCGAAATTAACGCGCTTGACAGGGTTGAAATAATCCGCGATTTAAGGCTGGGCAAATTTGATTGTCTTGTAGGTATAAACCTTTTAAGGGAGGGGCTGGATCTTCCGGAAGTTTCTTTAGTGGCTGTTCTTGATGCTGATAAAGAGGGGTTTTTAAGAAGCGGAACAAGTTTAATCCAGGTTGCCGGACGTGCCGCGCGAAATATTAACGGTTTTGTTATCCTTTATGCCGATAACATAACCGGTTCAATGGCGCAGGCGATAAAAATCACTAACGCTCGGCGCGAAAAACAGTTAAAATATAACGAAGAAAATAATATAACCCCCACGACCATAAAGAAAGCGGTAAGAGAGGGGATAGAGGCATATAAAAAAGCCAAAGAAATTATTGCCGATGTTATCGGCGAAACAGAAACCGAATACGATATTACCGAGGTTATTGAAGAGCTTGAGCGGGATATGGAAGATGCCGCGAGGAATTTGCAGTTCGAAAAGGCCATAGTTTACCGCGATCAAATCGCGCGTTTAAAAAAGGAGTTGAAAAAGGAATAGCTTGCGACCTTGTATATGAAAGACTACGAAATAAATAAAAAAATATTAGCATTTTTTAATAACGGCGAAAATCAATATATTTCCGGCGAAGAGATAAGTTCTGCGCTTGGCGTATCAAGGGCTAATATCTGGAAATACATAAGCAGATTAAGAGATGACGGGTATGTTATTGATGCGGTTCCGCATCTGGGATACAGGCTTTCAAAAGTCCCGGATAAACTTTTTTCGTATGAAATTGACAGTGCTCTTAAGACAAAACGTCTGGGCAAAAAAAATATTTATCACTTTGAATCAATTAAATCGACCAATGATAAAGCTTACTCGCTGGCTGAAGAAGGCGCCCAGGAAGGCGTTATTGTCGTTGCGGAAACTCAAACTAAAGGAAAAGGCCGTGTTGGCAGAAGCTGGGAATCTCCTCGGGGCGGTATTTATTTTTCCTTAGTTTTAAAGCCCGATCTTGAAACTGATGAAATACCGACGATAACATTGGTTGCCGCATTAAGCATGGTAAAGGCAATCAAAAAAACAGCAAAACTGGAAGCATTAATCAAATGGCCAAACGACATAATTGCGGGCGGTAAGAAAATATGCGGCATACTTACGGAAATCAAGGCCCAGCCCGATAAGGTTGATTTTCTTGTTCTTGGTATAGGCGTAAACGTAAATGTTTCAAAAGAAAAACTGCCCGAAGTCGGAGGCAGCATAGATGAACTCTCGGGCAATAAAGTAAGACGGGCAGATCTAATAAAAACATTTCTGGAATTTTTTGAAAAAGACTATTTTCTTTTAAATAAAAATGGATTTAAAGCTTTGCGGGATGACTGCAAAAAAAATTCTCTCGTTCTTGGCAAAAAAGTAAAAATAGAAGAGCGCCACAAAAAAATTGAGGGTTTGGCCGAAGACATAGACGAGAAGGGAGCTCTTATTTTAAGAACAAAGGACGGTAAGCGCCAAAGAGTGTTTTCCGGCGACGTTCTTTTGTGCAGATAGCTTAGCCCCGGCGGCCTTGTGGCTTTGTGGCTTTTGCGTGCCCTGAACCTGAGAGAAGCGAATGGTTCAGGGTGACCTTGCGACTTTTATTATGAAATTACTAATTGATATAGGAAACACTAACAGCTCAATAGTGCTGGTAGAAAAAAAGAAAATACTAAAGAGGTATTTTATACATACTTCAAAGGGCGATATTTGTCTAGATGCCTTTAATCGACTTTTTGGAAAATATGCCGGACAAATTAATGAAGCGCTTGTGGTCAGTGTTGTCCCGCGTTTTTTAAAGATTCTTAAACAAGTCCTGAAAAAAACTATTTTTCCCATAAAAATAGAAGTTGTGGGGACGGACGTAATAGTTCCGATAAAAAATAATTATAAAAATCCTAAACAAGTAGGTCAGGACCGGCTCGTTACGGCGTATGCGGCAGTAAAAAAATATGGATCTCCGGCTATTTGCATTGATTTTGGTACAGCTGTGACATTTGATTTTGTAAACAAAAAAGGTGAATACGAAGGCGGCATGATTTTCCCGGGCCTCAGAATTGCGCTCAAAGCGTTGGTCCATGACGCGGCGCTTCTTCCGAAAATAAATATAAGACCCACCGCGGGAATTATAGGTAAAGACACCATGTCCAGCATGAATAACGGCGTCGTTCGCGGGTATGCGAAAATGTGTGACGGCTTAATTGAAGAGATTAGGCAGAAATATGGAAAAAATGCAAAAGTTATTGCCACCGGCGGAGACGCCAAACTCATCTCAAAATACTCAAAGCACATGAAGAGGGTAGTGCCAGACCTCATCTTCCACGGCCTCATAGCATTATAAATCTCAGCCTTTTGATAAAACAAGAGCATGGTATCGGTTTCTTCATTTCTCCCAAAATTTTTTAACAGTACTTTCTAATATTGGCGGGGCCTGTCACGGTAAAAGCATTCGTGGGCCCCTCCGCCCGGTGTGGATCCTCCCACTCACGCCTTTACCGTGCCACCCGCCAATAATTACAACATACACATACCCGGAAATAATATAATGTCTTTTGAGTACATTTAGGTTAACGAAAAAAATTAAATAACTTTTTTAACGTAACAGGACTTTCTTATCTCGCGCTTACGACCCTTCGAAAAGCCTGTTCTTTAGGTTTTGAGAATGGGGAGTTAAGCGAGG
>JBFZAV010000092.1:0-2856 GCA_041308745.1 Candidatus Omnitrophota bacterium
ACATGCGGGACTATTGGCGTTAAGAGATAATAAGGAACATATCCGCCAGATGAAGGAACATAATATTTCATTTATTGATATGGTTGTTGTTAATTTGTACCCCTTTGAAGAAACGGTCGCAAGGGCCGATGTTACCGAGGAAGAGGCTGTCGAAAATATCGATATAGGCGGCCCCGCAATGTTGAGGAGCGCAGCTAAAAATTTTAAGAATGTTGCGGTTATAAGCTCTACGAGGCAGTATGAGGGTGTAGTAGAAGAGATGGAAAAAAATAACGGAGAATTAAAAGAAGAAACCTTAAAAAAACTTGCGATCGAGGTATTCTCAAAAACTTCGAATTACGACAAAAAAATAGTCGATTATTTTTTAAGAGGGAAAAAAGAACATTTTCCCGAAACAATGACCATTGAACTTGAAAAGGTCATGCAGCTAAGATACGGCGAGAACCCTCATCAAATGGCGGCGTTCTACAAAGATAAACTTGCGCAGGAGCTGGGTCTTGCTCATTCCAGACAACTTCAGGGAAAACAGCTTTCTTTTAACAATATTTTGGATCTTAATGTTGCAATGGAAATAGTTCGTGAATTTGATGAGCCGGCGGTAAGCATAGTAAAACACAATAATCCCTGCGGCGTGGCGACGGCCGATACAATCCTCGAAGCGTATATAAATGCCCTGGAGAGCGACAGGTTAAGCGCGTTTGGAAGTATTATCGGCATTAACAGGGAAATTGATAAGAAGTTTGCGGAGACTATTCTTTCCGAAGCTAATTTTATCGAATGTATTATCGCCCCGAAATTTTCCAAAGAGGCACAGGAAATTTTTAATGCCAAGAAAAACTTAAGACTTATGGAAATGCCTGAAATTAAACATCGCCATTTTACTCCGGGTCTCGATATTAAAAGGCTGGTTGGAGGGGTGCTTGTTCAGGAAAGAGATTACAAGGTTTTAACGAGAGAAGATCTTAAAGTGGTGACGAATAAAAAACCTACTGAAGACGAGATAAAAACCATGATGTTTGGGTGGAAGGTGATTAAGTTTGTTAAAAGTAACGCAATTTTACTGTGTCAGGGAACAAGAACGGTTGGTATTGGAGCAGGCCAAATGTCCAGGGTTGATTCCGTAATGATAGCTATCGCGAAAGCAAAAGAAAAAGCCAAAGCTTCCATTCTCATAAGCGATGCGTTTTTCCCGATGGCGGATTCCATAGAAGAGGCTCACAAAGCCGGCATTGCCGCCATTATCCAGCCCGGCGGATCAATCAAAGACGAAGAGGTTATAGAAGCTTCCAACAAATACGGCATACCCATGGTGTTTACCGGCGTGCGTCATTTCCGTCACTAAAAATTATGTCTTACAAAGAAACCCTCGAGTATCTGGATTCTCTGGTCAATTATGAAAAGACCGGATTCACTAAGAGCGATAAAAAATTTAATCTCGATAAATTAAAAAATATCCTGGCGAAAATGGGGAACCCCCAGGATAGTTTTCGCGCCGTACATGTTGCGGGCACAAAAGGGAAGGGCTCAGTTTCCACTTTTATTTCATCCATTCTGACCGAAGCCGGATTTAAAGTCGGGTTATTCACTTCACCCCATCTTATTTTGCCGCGTGAAAGAATAAAGCTAAACGGTGATATGATTTCGGAAGATGACCTTGCGCATTTCGTGGATGAGCTGCGGAAAACTATCGATGATGAAAAAGAAACATTGTCTTATTTTGAAGTTTATATGCTTGCCGCAATATTATATTTCAAGGCAAAAAAAGCGGATATAGCTATTTTTGAAGTCGGAATAGGCGGAAGGCTGGATGCGACAAATGTTATTAACGGAGAGTGCAGCGTTATTACGCCGATAAGCTACGACCATACCGATGTGCTCGGAGAAAAACTCGAAATGATAGCGTCTGAAAAGGCGGCCATAGTTAAGCCCGGAACAAGATGTTTTTCTTCTAACCAGAAACCCCAAGTTCTGGATGTTATCAGAAAAGTGTGCAGGGAGAAAAACTCCCGCTTAAAAGTTTTTGGTGACGACATTAAAGTTGGCAGTGTTTTATTGGAAGAGACCGGGTCGAGTTTTAATATTGCCACAGAAAACGGCGCGTATGAAAATTGCAGAATAAGCATGGCCGGAAAGTTTCAAGTTGCGAACGCCGCCCTAAGCGTGGGCGCGGCTGAAGAATTTTTACAAAAAGATAAAGAAGAGCGGGAAAGAATTATTAAAAACGCTCTTTTAAAAGCGTATATACCGGGAAGGATGGAAGTTATCTCCAAAAATCCCGTAATTATTATTGATGGCGCCCAAAACGAGGAAAGCGCCGAGAAACTAAAATATTCTGTTGAACATATTTTTAAATATGGTAGATTAATCCTTCTCCTTGGCGTTTCCGGGGATAAGGATATAAAAGGGATTTGCGGTGTGTTGGGGCCCATGGCGGATGAGGTGATTTTAACAAGATCCGCTTCTTTGCGGGCGGCGGATCCGCTTTTACTTAGGGGCTACTTTAGAAAAAAAGAGGCCCGTGTTACCGGTAACACCAAAGAGGCTTTGGGGCTTGCCTTTACACTCGCTAAAAAGAATGATTTGATTCTTGCGACAGGTTCGTTCTATGTTATCGGCGAGATAAGACAACTGATTGTTTAGGATTAAGAGATCGTACTATCGTATGTCGTACTATGGTATATCGATCGCGATAGTACGACATACGATGGCACGATATACGATTATGCGATAGCACGAAAAAAGGATTAAGCACTAAGGGGAAAGAAGTAGGAAGTAAGAGGAAATGACAAATAACAAAATTCAAATGACAAGAGAAATTCTAAATCCAAAGCAAAAAAACAGTTTTGGTATTTGTAT
>JBFZAV010000093.1:0-4433 GCA_041308745.1 Candidatus Omnitrophota bacterium
GTTCGCATCGATATCGAATGTAACTTCTATTTGGGGTATGCCTCTTGGTGCCGGCGGTATGCCTATAAGATCAAACTTTCCGAGCGTCCTGTTATCCTGGGCCATTTCTCTTTCGCCCTGAAGAACATGGATAGATACGGCCGTCTGATTATCACCCGCCGTTGAAAATATCTGGCTTTTTTTGGTAGGTATCGTTGTATTTTTTTCAATAAGCGTTGTCTTAACTCCACCAAGCGTCTCTATTCCAAGAGAAAGAGGAGTAACATCGAGAAGCACAACGTCTGAAAGCCCTTCTTCGCCTTTCAATACCCCGCCTTGTATGGCCGCGCCGATTGCAACAACTTCGTCCGGGTTAACTCCCTTATGAGGCTCTTTGCCGAATATCTCTTTAACAATTTCCTGTACTTTCGGCATACGCGTCTGACCGCCCACAAGAATAACCTCATCAATATCTTTGGCCGAATATCCGGCATCTTTTAACGCTGTGTAACATGGTTTTTTTGTTCTTTCAACCAGACTATCAACAAGCTGTTCAAGCTTGCTCCTTGTAAGCATCATTGTAAGATGTTTGGGCCCCGAGGCATCCGCGGTTATAAACGGCAGATTTATTTCTGTCTGCATGTTGCTTGAAAGCTCGCATTTCGCCTTCTCCGCCGCTTCCTTTAATCTCTGTAGGGCCATCTTATCTTTTCTAAGATCAATGCCCTGCTCTTTCTTAAATTCATCCGCAATCCAGTCCATCACCTTCTGATCAAAATTATCTCCGCCAAGATGGGTATCGCCATTGGTTGATTTAACCTCAAAAACACCTTCTCCAACCTCAAGTATGGAAACATCAAACGTGCCTCCGCCAAGGTCGAATATGGCGATCTTTTCATTTTTCATCCTGTCCAGACCATACGCTAAAGACGCCGCAGTCGGTTCGTTTATTATTCTTAAAACCTTGAGGCCCGCTATTTCGCCCGCATCTTTTGTGGCCTGTCTCTGCGAATCGTTAAAGTACGCCGGAATGGTTATAACGGCTTCTGTAACTTTTTCGCCCAGATAATCTTCAGCCGTCTGCTTCATTTTCTGCAGGATCATCGCCGAAACCTCAGGCGGCGTATATTTTCTGCCGTGAGCTTCAACAACAACATTGCCGCTATTATCTTCCCCGACCTTGTACGGCACAAGTTTTTCTTCTTCGGCAACTTCCGTATGTTTTCTTCCCATAAACCTCTTGATGCTGAAAATGGTATTATCAGAATTTGTTACAGCCTGTCTTTTCGCCGGCTGGCCTACAAGTCTTTCGCCGGATTTGGTAAAAGCAACTACGCTGGGCGTAGTCCTTGCGCCTTCTGAATTCTGAATAACTTTAGGTTCTTTACCCTCCATTATGGCAACACATGAATTTGTTGTTCCAAGATCGATTCCGATTACTTTACCCATATCTCTCCTCCTTCTAAATTAAGTGAGAGGTGGAAAGTAGGAAATAAGAACTACTGGGTTTTTACTTCCCGTTTCTCACTTCTCAATTCTCACTTTTTTTTGCAACTATCACTTGAGCCGGTCTTAAGAGTCTTCCGTTAAGAAGAAACCCTGACCTGACTTCCTCCAAAATTGTATCTTCAGGCACATCTTCTTTTTCAACCGCCTGAACAGCCTCATGAATATGAGGATCAAATTTTTCGCCGACAGTTTTTATTTTAAGAACACCGTTTTCTTCGAGTATTCTATGAAATTCTTTCTGCACAAGTTTAATACCATCCATAACAGCCGCTTTATCTTCGGCCTTATCCATCGCAACAAGAGCCATATCAAAGTTATCAACTATAGGAAAAAGCTGCGCGATGATGTCTTCATTGGCGAATTTCATATGATCGAACTTTTCTTTTTCAAGGCGCTTACGCGTATTTTCATATTCCGCGTGAACCATAAGCCACTTGTTGTAATATTCATCTCTTTCCGACGATTTCTTTTTAAGCTCATCATATTCAGCTTTTGTCAAAGAAACCTGTTCCTCACTACTACCTTGCGGGTTTGCGTGCCCTGAATCTGAGCGGAGCGAATGGTTCAGGGCGTCTTTATTGTCCTGTGGCTTTTCGTGATTCTTATTATTCCCCTTATTCATAAAATTCCTCAATTTTTTTACTTATAAGGTTTGAAAGGCATCCGAGAGTGCTTAATGCCACGTTATAATCCATGCGCATCGGGCCTAAAACGCCTATTCTTCCAACTGTTTTGCCGTTAGCGCCATAACCCGAAGTAATAAAACTGCACCCTCTTAAGGCATCCGGTTCATTTTCTCTTCCGATGTATATTTTTAAACCGTTATCAACAAGATCTTTTTTCATAAGACCGGCCAGTATTCTCTTGTCGGAAAAAACTTCAAACATACGCTTCGTAATACCGGCATCATCAAATTCCGGCTCTTCCATAAAATAGTTTAACCCTTCCCACCTTACATCATAATCAACGTCTTTGTCCGCTATTTCACCGATTATTCTGTTCGCCAAACTTATTACGCCGGCGAGTTCACCGTCTACATTTTCGTTCTCGAATATTTTTATCCTGTCATAAACACTTGAAATGGTGCTATTTCTTAGTTCGGAATTTAAAAAATTGGCTGTGCGCGCAAGATCCGTTTCCTTTACATCTTTTTCAAGTATTACAATGTAATTTTTGACGATATTCGTCATCGTAACAAGAACCGCGAGAACTGTTTCATCCTTTATCTTTATAAGTTCCAGATGGCTAAGGTGCATATCTTCGATCGAGGGGCACATAACAATACCGGCGTTATGCAGAGTTTCGGATATCAAACTTGATGTTTTTTCGATAATGTCGTTTATACTGCTGGTTCTTTTTTTGTATACCCTTGAAAGGCGTTCCATCTCGCTTTTTTCCATCATGAGCTTATCTATGATGTTGTCAACGTAATAACGGTACCCTAAATCGGTAGGAATTCTTCCCGCGGATGTATGCGGCTGTTCAATAAACCCAAGCTCCTCAAGCTCCGCCATTACATTACGCACTGTGGCGCTCGAAACACTATCCCCCATGCTTATCGATATGGATTTTGAGCTTACAGGAGAAGCCTGCGATACGTAAAGCTTTACGATGTGAGATAAAACTTGAGTTCTTCTTTTATCTTTTTTATCAATCGTATTCATAAAAAATAGATTTATTTAGCACTCACGCTCCTCGAGTGCTAAATTATACCATTACAATCGGCTTTGTCAAGAACTTTTAGGACGGTTTTTTTGGAGTTCCTTAAAAATAGAAAATTTAAGCATCTTGGGGACATACGCCTTTATGTATACACCGTTTTCTGTGTACTTTTCATCTATCATTGTCCCCTTCGCCTCTATCTGCCTCACAAGGTTCATATGTGTGTGGGGTATGGTTAGCTCTATCTCTTCCGTATCTTGATTCAAAAAACCGCTTATTCTATCCATAAGTTCAGATAACCCGGTCTTTTTAAGCGCGGACACTACTAGCGGCATTTCAAATTTACGGGCGATTCTCAGCCTTTCCAGCTCGCCGTCAATTAAATCCATCTTATTCAGAACCGTAAAAATTGGCTTATCTTTGACCCCAAGCTCATCAAGAACGTTAAAAACATCGCATACAAGCTCTTCCATGCGATTATCGCTCATATCAACAACATGGAGAAGCAGATCTGCCTCTACAACCTCTTCGAGCGTAGCCTTAAAACTTTCTATTAAGTGATGCGGAAGGTTATGCAAAAAACCTACCGTATCTGACAAAAGTATCGTTTTATTGTTGGATAGTTTTATTTTTCTTATTGTGGGGTCAAGCGTGCTGAAAAGCTGATCTTTGGCCTTTATATTTTCATCCGTAAGCGAATTAAAAAGCGTTGATTTGCCTGAATTGGTATATCCAACTAAAGATACGGTAAATATAAGCCCTTTTTTTCTCTGAGACCGTCTAAGTTTTCTCTGCTGAGTAATCTCTTTAAGCTCTTTTTTCAGTTTTATTATGCGTGAACGCACACGTCGCCTGTCGACTTCAAGCTGCTGTTCGCCCGGGCCCTTCATGCCGGCGCCGCCATGCTGCCTTGAAAGATGAAGCCACATTCTGCTTAACCTTGGCAGGAGATACTCGAGCTGTGCAAGCTCAACCTGCGCCTTTGCTTCGTTCGACAAAGCCCTTGTGGCAAATATATTAAGTATGAGCTGGGTCCTGTCCACAATCTTGGCCTCGAGGCTTTCTTCAAGATTTTGATGCTGTGACGGAGAAAGATCGCTTCCAAAAATAACGACATCCGCCTCGGTCCTGTAAACAAGGTCCGCTATCTCTTCCACCTTGCCTTTTCCTATCAGGAACTTGGGCGTAAATTCTTTGATACGGCATACAATTTCGGACAATACATCGATCCCGCAGGATTTAGTCAGCGCCTTGAGCTCATTTTTCCTATCCTCAAGGCCCCA
>JBFZAV010000094.1:0-14349 GCA_041308745.1 Candidatus Omnitrophota bacterium
ACATCCTTCTATAAAAAGCAGACCTTCCAGTCTTAGAATTCAGCGCTGGCTCCGAAGATATAATTTCGCTCGGGCGCGGGAAAATAATCTGTTGCCGTTCCCGTAGTGTTGGAAGAGGCAATTTCCGAATATCTGGCATCAAATATATTGTTTATGCCGAAAAACACCTTGAACCATTTATATGTTCCCGTAATTTTTAAATTGTTCACAAAATACGGTTTCAATTCTGCCAATTTATTTGCTTCGTCATTAAAGGAAAACTGTTCTGTAACATATTCACTCGTATAGTTAAACTCCAGAAAATCAACCGGCAAAAAGCTAAAGCCGCAGGCAATCTTATGCTCGGGCACCATCGGTATTCTGTTTGAAGCAAACGTGCCACCGTCATAATTAGCGTCAAGAAACGTGTAATTTGCAAAAATCTCCAGCCATTCCTCTATTTCACTAACCGCCCCGGTTTCTACCCCAAACCGCCTTGTTCTCGGATAATTACGGTTATCCCCAAAAGTGCCCTGTGTGGGGTCATAAAATATTTCATTGTCGGTAAAAATCCAGAACGTATTAATAAAAGGCTGACAAATGGGCCAGTTCTGGTCTTTTACGCCAAGTTCCCATATATCTGATGTTTGATGCTCCAAAGATGTATTGAGTCCCGACCATCTTGAATAAAATTCGTCTGTTGCCGGAAAACGGAAACTTCTTGTGTATCTCGCATAAACCGCCCCATTTTCCGTGTATTTATATTCCACCCCTATATCAAACGCCTGTTCTTCGGGATATTTTGTTTCGTATCTTCCGGCATTTTCAGATTGATCAAAATCATAATGGGCCCATTCATTCCTGAACCCTCCGTTTACAATAAAATTCTTAAAGAGCTCCACGTTGTCGTTTATATAAACGCCTAAAGTATCTTTTTTAATTTTGAGCTGATTATATGTTCCCCACACGGGAGTGACGGTAAGAAGCCGATTTAGAGCGGTAAAAAGATCCACGCCCGCAGTTAACTTGTTAACAATATCATTCCAGAAAAGCGTATTGGTGTAACGGATAGACCCTCCTTTACTGTCTATCTGCGAATTGTCCCACGTCTGGTCCCCGCCCCACACATGGTCCCATGTTGTGGTATCAAGTCTTTCTTTGCGGCCCCATGCATTAAAATAAAGCTCGTGGTCCATTAAGTCAGAAGAGAAATTCAATTTCGGCGCCACCATAAAATATGTATTCTCATTTTTTGACACATCATTCGGGGTCGTCGACCCCTTATATCCAAATTGATCTATTTCAGTTCTTTGAAGACCTGCCGGCATACCGTACCAGTCTTTATGATAACCTCCGGAAAAATCAACATTTAAATAGTCCGCTGGCATGATCGAAAGATCCCCCAGAAAATTATATCCCTCATAATCCCCGTTAAGTCTGTATCCGTCTGTTTTATCCTGCCCGTAATAAAAATTGTAACTGGCGAAATCTTCTCTCCCAAAAATATTTCCATAATAACTTTCTTGTCTGTAGCTTCCGAAATCAGCGCCAGTCTTGACGTGTTGCCCCGCCGCATTTTTCTTTGTTATAATGTTTATTACTCCCATAGCCGCATTGTCACCGTATAAAACGCTTCCCGCGCCCCTTAAAATTTCAATCCTTTCAACATTTTGAATAGGTATATTCGCCCAATCCGGCCCGGATATGTCTATCTCATTTATTCTTCTGCCGTCAACCATTACGAGAACGTTTCGCGAGGCATATTCGCCGCAACCCCTCATATCAACGGCTACAGTTTTCCCGGCATGCGTGTAATCATACACATGTATCCCCGATTCTTTTCTTAAAAGTTCATAAACATATTTCGCGTTGGATTTTTCAATGTCTTTCCTTGTAATAACTGTTACATTTCCGGGATAATTGATAGCTAAATCGCTATAGCCATATGGCGTCACAACGCTGCTTTTCTTACGCCCTTCATCTTCGTAGGCATAACATAGAGAGGCAAATGCCAGAACAACAATGAAACAAGATATAAATTTTTTAATCTTCATTTTCCCCGTATTCCTCATTAAAAACAACAAGCCCCCGGCACAATACTCATTACGCCAGGGGCTTGATCCGTTTTTACAAACCCAATCTATATAATTCCCAAGAGCCTCCACGGGCCGTTAAAAGGAATATTCTTTCATACAAGGCAGGTCTTCTGACTTTCCGGCCTTTTCCTTTTTACCTTCCCGCCATTGTACGGCAGTGGTGTTTTTGCCCCAGAAAAGTTTATTCTTTACAAGATCCGGATTACAGCGGCGGGACCGTGTCCGACTTTCGCGGAACTTCCCTATTAAAACCTTGCGGTTACCTTGTGAAAAAAGTCGCAAAGCCACAACGTCACAAGGCATTGATACCCTGTGGCCTTGTGGCTTTACGACCTTATTTAGCTAAAAGAACAGTCTTAAGCTCTGTCTTCTCGAGAACCTTTTTAGCAAACTCATATGAACCGAAGAACACTAAAACATACGCAAAATTTCCCAAAAGCGAATTTCTAAAAAATGGTATCGCTTTTACGTAACAATCGGTTAAACCTTGGGCTGTATGAGGATACCATGTGAGCCATACACCGAAATTAGTAATAACAAAAAATATAAGAGAAGAAAACACTGTTGATAAAAATACATTTCTAACGCTAACCCTGTTTCTCATCCATGTGTTTATAATGCCTATGATAAGAAATGAGCCCCACGTATAAAGAATTACATCATGTAAACCTATAATAAGATCACTTAAAACCATTATTGCCAAAGGCAGTATTACAGCAGTTCTTTTATTTAAATATGCCCCCGCAAAAATAGCTATTGCGACAACGGGCACAAAATTAGGCAAATGGGGAACAAGCCTCATTGCGAATCCAGCTATAATTAACAAATATACAATCATATCGCCTCCTCGTTCTAAAGAAGTGTAGCTTCTTTAGATAAGTTTGTCAATGCGCACCGGTTAAAATTTCTTTACCTGCCCAGCTCACTCCTAAAACAATAAAACCTGCTATTACAATTCCTGCTGTTATAGCCAATAAAGCGTATCTGAAACGTATTTTAAAAAGTATTGCCGCAACACAACCAGTCCAGGCTCCCGTTGCGGGAAAAGGCACGGCAACAAAAAGCATAAGCCCCAATGCTTCAAACTTTTCTATCAAAGAAGCCTTTTTTTTGGTTCTTTCGAAAAACCAGTTAAAAAATCTGTTAACAAAACCTATGTGCCGGAACCTGTCAACCAAAGGCTGAAAAAAACATAATAAAGGTATAACTGGGATAAAATTGCCTATGAATGCAAGGATGAAAGCTTTTGCGGGCGAAAAACCCAAGGCAATCCCAAGCGGTATCCCGCCTCGTAGTTCTGAAACGGGAAGAGCAGAAAGAACTACAACCGCGATCTCCTTGTTTACGCTAATCAAAGCTTTTGCTAAAGTTTCTAACATTTTTTTAATCCTTAATTCTTAATCCTATTTACTCGCTCCACCCCTGTTCGCCGAGAAGCGGAACGAATACGCAGGGGCACAAATACTTGACAACATAGTTATTTTTCTTTTTAACCACCAAAATCAGCATCTGGCTGAACCGCTCCCCAACAGGAATAACAAGCCTTGCGCCTTCCCGCATCTGATTCTTTAATGCCTCGGGCACATCCGGAGAAGCGGCTGTAACTATAATCCCGTCAAACGGGGCCTTCTCTTCCCACCCTAAAGTCCCATCGCCGCATTTATAGCTAATATTGTCAAATCCGTTTTCCGAAAGAACCGTTCGTGCCGTTTTCAAAAGATCTTCTGATCTTTCGACCGTATAAACTTCTTTACATAAAGAGGCCAGTATAGCCGCCTGATATCCGCTTCCAGTCCCGATTTCAAGAACACGTTCATTGCCCTTAAGGCGAAGCGCCTCGGTCATCAGCGCGACAATGTATGGCTGCGAAATCGTCTGCCCGGAACCGATAGAAAGAGGATGATCTTCATAAGCCAAAGCTAAATGCTCTTTTGGAACAAAAAGATGCCTTTCCACATTTAAAAAGGCTTCTAACACCCTTTTATCAGCGATGCCCCGAAGCTTCAACTGCGCCTCGACCATTTCCTTTCTTTTCACATCAAAGTTCATCGCATGCCAAAATAATACCTAAAAATAAGTTTTCCAAATCTCCAGGTGTCTCTTATGGGATGAATTTTCGATTTCTCGTCTCCATAAATTGTCCTTATGGGCGCCGACGTAATTCTAAGCTTGTTTTTCGCGCCCTCGATGAGCATCTCCGATTCAATATCGTAATTATGGGTTTCGAGGGGAAGCTTACCGGCGGCAGAAGATCTTAAAAGCCTGAAACCGCATTGTGTGTCCGGTATATATTGCCCGCACATTTTTGATATTACCCAAGACATGAATCTATTTGTCCAAATCCTTACTAATGGCATATTTTTAGTATAAAGCATTCGGTTGCCGACAACCATATCAACATCATCGTTCCTTGTCGCCGTCATGAGTATCGGTATATCCTCGGGATGGTGCTGCCCGTCTCCGTCTATTAGCACTATCCATTCATAATTCATCTTACCGAGAACAAACTCAATACCTTTCCTCACCGAATAGCCTTTGCCCAGATTGTATTTATTTCTCACAACCATGGCCCCGTTATCAAGAGCCTCTCTCTCTGTATTATCACTAGAACCATCATCGACAACAAGAACGGCTAGACCCATTTTAAGTAGGTCACTCACAAGAGATCCGATATTCCTTCCCTCGTTATATGAAGGCACAACCGCTATAGTATTTTTTATTATTGCTTCCATACTCTTTTAAATGCGTACCATTGATTTGGATAATTTTTTATATATTTTTCAAATATAGCCAGGTAGCTTTTCATTATATTCTTTACATCTTCGTCAAAATTACCGGTTGGCGTGTACTTTTCGGGTGCGTCAAAAACAAAATTAAAAGTGTCGTCCTCATTTCTCGGCACACAGCACGCAATAATCGGCGCGCCGGTTTTAAGGCTAAGGACCGCAGGCCCTTTCGGCATCAGCGCTTCATGTCCGAAAAACTCCATATATTCACCGGTTAATGTATAGTCCTTATCGCCCACGATGGCCAAAATTTCATTATTTTTTAAAACTTTAAAACACTGTTTTAACTGAAAACCCAGGGGAATACCTTTCATATTATTTATTTCTCTCTGATTCACAAAAAAAGCGTTTATCCTCTTATCTTTGTGTTCAAGCACTATAGCATTTGTAGGGTACCCCATGGCCGCAAGAACCGCCCCTCCCAGCTCCCAGTTGCCTAGATGAAGCGAAACAAGAATAACACCTTTTCCTTCGGCGATATAATCGTTAAGGCGCTCCACCCCTATCATCTTAATTTTTTTAGTAAGGTATTCTTTTGTAAAGCGCGAAAATTTAAAAAAATCTACAAGATATTTCCCGAAATTCACGAATATTCTTCTGATATGCTTATTTATTAACTTCTCATCCTTGTCCTTGCCAAGAATAATACGCAGATTATCGGCAAGCTCCACCCTGTCATTTTTGGCAAATAAATAATAAACTCGCCCAACAATCTCCGCCAAAAAATAGCAAATCGTCACGGGAATAATTCTTGTTATAAAACCACCTACCAAATATAAAAGATAAAGCATTTTCTCCCCTACGCTAATTTTGCCACATCAATTGCGCTATTTGGTTTAGCAATCTCCCGACAGGCATCCTTCATAATCTTTAGCATATTCCTTGATTTAAAAACGACATTCAAAGTTTTGGGAACTTCTCTTATATCCTTAACTTCAATGGCAGCGCCTTTCTCTGCAAGGTAATCGGCATTCATTTTTTCATGCCCCGGAATAGGCTTTACAATCAGAATCGGCAGCTCCTTAGCCATTGCCTCGGAAGTTGTCATTCCGCCGGCCTTTGTTACAATCATATCAGCTCCATCCATAAGTTCATCAATATTGTCAACATACGGAAGTATCTTCACCCTCAAAGGATTGGCGCGTTCGTATTTCGCCAGTTTTCTTCTTAGCCTTTTATTATTTCCGGATACTATTATTAGCTGATAGGCATGCTCTTTATCATTAACGACTGACTTTACAACATCCTCCATCGCGCCCAGCCCCTGGGTCCCGCCCATCACAAGTATCACCGGAGCATCCTCTCTGAACCCGAATTTTTTAATTACTTCTTTTTTGCTATATCTTTTTAAATATTTTGGGTCAATTGGAATGCCAAGGGGCAGAATTTTTTTCTCAGGCACATTTTTTTTCACCAATTTTTGAATTATGTCCTTTGAGGGCACAACATACTTGTCAACTTCATCATAAATCCAATAAGAATGAGGAGCATGGTCAGTCAACACCCCGATCAGTTTAAGTTGTGAGTTTTTTGATCTTTTATAATCGGCCACCATGCCGCAGGGAAAGGCCTGGGTACAGAAAACGACATCTGGTTTTTCCTTTTCAATAAGCTT
This sequence comes from Candidatus Omnitrophota bacterium, assembly GCA_041308745.1. Classification (GTDB taxonomy): domain Bacteria; phylum Omnitrophota; class Gorgyraeia; order Tantalellales; family Tantalellaceae; genus PPR-0476. The sequence goes on from JBFZAV010000094.1 coordinate 6,477, forward strand.
CCTGATTTTGGACATGTTATACCGGTGAAGAACTTCTCTTGCGGTTTTTGTTCTTTTTAGAAACTCCGGGTTATCGTAAATATGCCCCCAGAGTTCCGGTTTCTTTTTAATAATTTCAATGTATGCTCTGTTTAAAATTTTCCCGAGGATCGGGTTGGTATAATCGAGGGCATTTATTTTTTTGACCTGGATGTTTCTCCCGGACATATTTAGCGCTGTTTCAATTGCGGAAGCAGCGTGAAAATGACCTGAAAATCTTGATATATAAAATATCAAAACATTTTTTTTCATATTTAATTTATTTCCGCGAGGATTTCATTGACCTTAATGGAATCGCCTTCGCTTTTATAAATTTTTTTTATTTTTCCCCCGCACGGCGCGGGAATATCAAAAGTGGCTTTATCAGTTGTTACCTCAACAAGGTCTTCACCTTCTTTAATGAAATCGTTCTCCCCAAAATGCCACTTGGTAATGACTACATCGTCATTATTTTCTGATAACTCGGGAAGCCTTAGCTCCATAAATGAAGTCCTGCCTTTTATATTCTTCTTTAAAATCTTTAATAAATTGTTCGATAAAAATATTTTTTACGCGCGCCATATCCAACTCTTTTCCAAGAACTTCCTTTGCTGATGTCACTAAAATATCCTTCTCTCCGCAAGGATTTATTTTCAAAAAAGCGTCAATATCATTATTAATGTTAACGCTCACTCCATGATAGGTTACCCATTTTTTGAAACCTACGCCCGTAAAGGCAATCTTTTTACCCCCCACCCAAACGCCGCGCCTTTCGCCCCTTTCGGCGCTTACACCAAGAACATTGAGCGAGTTTGAAACTGTCTTTTCAAGAAAATCGATATAAAATGAAACGTCTTTTTTCTTGTCTTCGAGATCTACAATGGGATAAAGAAGAACCTGCCCCGGAGAATGATATGTAACATTCCCTCCGCGTGATGTGTACTCAAAGTCCACACATCTATCTTCAAAATACCGCTTATCAAGAACGTTGTTCTCTCCTGTCAATCTGCCAAAAGTAACAACAGCCCTGTGCTCGGTCACGATCAAACAATCATCTTCAAGCCCGGCGATTCTTTTATGTAAAAGATCTTCCTGTACTTTTAATGCTTCTCGGTATCTTGTAAGACCTAAATCTAAAATTTTCACTTTTAATATAGCGGGAGTTCGCCGTGTTCCTTGAAATACTCGATAACTCCGCCCTTTTCAAGAAACTTATTCATAATATCCGGTATAGGTTTGATTTGTATATTCAGGCCCTTGGTAACATTCCTGATATAATTTTTTTCAAGGTTTAGCTCGAGTTCGTCGGCGTCATCGATAAAATTTGTTTCGCATTCGATAAGACAAAGACCGACGTTAAAAGCATTTCTGTAGAATATTCTGGCAAAACTTTTAGCTATTACCGCCTTGAGCCCGCTCGCCTTTAACGCGACCGGGGCCTGCTCTCTTGAGGAACCGCATCCGAAATTTTTGCCGGCAATAAGAAAATCACCCGGTTTTATTTTTTTAGCGAAACCCTCCTCAAGATCTTCAAAAATATATTTTGCCAATTCATGCGGATCTTGAATCTTGAACTTATATCTGCCCGAAATAACATAATCGGTATTTATATCGTCGTTAACTATAAGTCTGCGCGCAAAACCCATTTTTATCTCCTTTCTTAAAGTCGTAAGGCCACAATGTCACAAGGCCACAAGTTCGTATGTTGTTTATAACTTTTTCTTATACTCTCTCGGATCAGCAATTGTGCCCTTAATCGCAGTAGCCGCCGCGAGCGCTGGACTGCCAAGATAAATTTCCGCGTTTGGATTGCCCATTCTGCCTTTAAAGTTTCTATTCGCTGTTGAAAGAGCCTTTTCTCCGTCGGCAAGCACGCCCTGATGCGTTCCAACGCATGGACCGCAGCCCGGGTTATTTACAACAGCCCCGGAATTTATAAAAATTTCTATATAGCCCTTCTTAACGGCTTCGAGAAAAATCTTGGGCGATGCCGGGGTTATAATTAGCTTCATTCCGGGCGCAACCTTATTATTTTTTAGTATTTTCGCCGCTATTTCCAGATCCTCCAGTCTTCCATTTGTGCAAGTTCCTATATAAACCTGGTTTATTTTTGTGTCCTTTAGTTCTTCCACACCTGAAATATTGTCAACGGTATGCGGTTTGGCAACTTTTGGAGTAAATTTAGATACATCGTACACCCGCTCCTCACAGTAACGTGCATCGCTATCCGACTCGACAACCTTAGGTTCTTTGGCCGAATGCTTTTTAACCCATTCAAGCGTTTTTCTGTCAGCGGTCATTATCCCGCACTTTGCGCCCATCTCAACAGCCATGTTTGAAATTGTAAACCTAGCGTCTATACTCATATCTTTTATGGCCTTGCCATAGAACTCAACGCTTTTATATGTCGCCCCCTCCGCCGTAATATCGCCGATAATATGAAGCACGACATCCTTGGAATAAACGCCTTTTGGAAGCTCTCCTTCAAGGATTATTTTAATTGTTTCGGGAACCCTGAACCAGTTTTTACCGCTGGCAAGGGTAATTGCAAGATCAGTTGATCCAACACCCGTCGAAAGAGCGTTTATCGCTCCGTATGTACATGTATGCGAGTCAGCTCCTATCACAAGATCACCGCATGTAACATGCCCTAATTCCGGTATTATCTCGTGGCAGACTCCTTCGCCGATATCGTAGAGTTTTAGGCCATACTCTTTTGCAAAAGTTCTCATCTTCTTATGAATAGTCGAAACCCCTATATTTGGGCTTGGCGCCGAGTGGTCAATAACCATTGAGAATCTATCTTTATTGAAAACCTTATCAACCCCGAGCTTACGGAAGCTGTCAATTATCAGCCCGCTTGTTCCGTCCTGGCCGAAACAGTAGTCCACTTTTGCGATAACAATATCTCCGGCTTTCGCTCTTTTGCCGGAATGATCAGATAATATTTTTTCAGCAATCGTCTGTCTCATTGATTTTTACTCCTCTTTACCCTTTATCCCATTATTTAAAACTTCTGAATCCACTTTTTAATTTTTTCCGCGCCCTTTCTAAGAGTTTCCATATCGGTCGCGAAACTTATGCGTATATACCCGTCGCTTCCAAAGGGGCCTCCGGGGATAACAGCAACTTTTGCTTCAGCAAGAAGCTGTTCGCAAAATTTCAGGGAATCCAACCCTGTTTTTGAAATATCACAGAAAAGATAAAATGCGCCCCGGGGTTTCAGCGGCTTTATTTTCGTTTCTCCTTCAAAACTTTTAACGAGAAGATCACGTCTATCCTGAAACATTTTGCAATTTTTCTCCATAAAATCATCCAAATCGGCTTTAAGCGCCGCCTCAGCGGCAACCTGGCTGATAGAGCAAGGATTGGACGTAGAATGGCTTTGAAGAGCATTGACTTTTTTTACTATATCCTCACTGGCGGCGATATATCCTATTCTCCAGCCCGTCATCGAGTAGCTTTTAGAAACACCGTTTACAACAACAGTTTTTTCTTTTGCCTCTTTGGAAATTGAAGCGATTGAAATATGCTCCTCTCCGTCAAACAATATCTTTTCATAAATCTCATCGCTTACTATTAAAATATCGTTATCAAGACAAACCTTTGCTATCTTTTCCAGCTCTTCTCTATTGTATACAACTCCCGCCGGATTTGAAGGACTATTAATTATGATAGCCTTCGTCTTTTTCGTGATTTTCGCCTTAATTTCCGCGGGCGTTACTTTAAAATCGTTTTTCTCTTTTGTCTGGATAAAAACAGGCTTACCGCCGGCAAGTTTAACCATTTCGGGATAGCTTAACCAATACGGGTTTATTATCAGAACTTCATCATTATTATTGCATATTACCTGAAATACGTTATAAAGTGAATGCTTGGCGCCGCACGAAACAATTATCTCCGAAGGCTTATATTCGAGATCATTATCCTTCTTAAGCTTAGCGCATATGGCTTCTTTAAGCGAAACTGTGCCCCCGTTTGGAGTATATTTAGTAAACCCGGCTTGTATGGCATTTATAGCGGCATCTTTAGCAATTTGCGGAGTGTCAAAATCAGGCTCACCTGCAGCTAAAACAACAACCTCTTGTCCCTCACTTTTCATCTGTTTTGCCTTGGATGTTATAGCCAAAGTAACAGACGGTTCAACCTTCATAATTCTGGAACAAAACCTCATAACCACCTCTTCACATATAGAATAATATTAATAGCGTACAAAATGATAGACTAAAATATCATAATATCAGTAATAATACAAGTGGTAATCTTCTTTGTCTTGCGGGGATTTTTACGTAACTTCTTTTCATTGCAGGACTTTTATCTCGACAGGGTGACTTACAACTATTTCTGGAGAACCCTTGTGTTCCTTGATTTTACCGGAAACCTCTATGTATTTTCCTCTGTAATCCCTGGCCGGAGCTATCCCTTGTTTTTCAAAATAACGCAAGTTTCCGCTAAAAATTACTGCAGTAAAGTCCTTTTTTGGCGCGCCGAAATTTAGAAAAACAACATTTTTCGCCCTATATGTATCAAGAACCCGGCCTCGAACCCGGCAGACATTCCCCATATAGTCATCTGCCTCATCCGAATCAACATCCTCGCACTCCCCCCATAAGCCTCGCTCGTCTTCCATGGCCTTCAGCTGGATAGACGCAAAACGTTCTGAGTATTTTTTGTTTTCCGGAAAAAAATAAATTATAGCCAAACCTTCTTTTAAAAGTTCCTCTGCCGCTATTTTATCGCCCACATAAACATACGCAAGCCACCTGCCGTATTTATCTTCCTTGTTTTTGTCAAATTCCAGTCTTACCTTTTTGCCTCCGACAAGTTTTTCGTTACGTTTTTTAGACTCAATAGCGAATGGCTCCGGGGCATACTGCCATTTACCAAGAATTTTCTTTCTGACTTCAGGCGTATCAATTCCAATATAACGGACAATTTTACCGTTAGAAAGCTCAATCGTATCGCCGTCAACAACGTTTTTTACTAAATATTCATTATTCGCGGCATGAGATACAGAGGGGGCTTGAAAATATCCGGTTAAATGAAACGCAATTATGGCATATAAAAATATTTTGAGTAATTTTTTCATAAAATCTTTATTTCTTTGCTTCTTTACCTCTTTACTTCTCTTTCATAAACGACGGACACAGTTTACCGAGTTTACACTCTCCGCACTTGGGATTTCTCGCATCGCAGACAGCCCTTCCATGCTCAATTAATAAATTTGAAACTTTCCCCCACTTATTTTTATCAAAAAGCTTCATCAAATCAATTTCAATTTTTTCGGGAGTAGTATTTTTTGAAAGCCCCAGTCTCTGGCTCAATCGTTTTACATGAGTATCCACCGCAATGCCTTCATTTTTTTTATACCCGTGGAAAAGCACTATATTAGCGGTTTTGCGGGCCACACCGGGAAGTTTTAGGAGTTCTTCCATGGAGTCAGGCACTACACCTTTATAGTTTGAATCGATCATTTTTGCGGCGCCAATTATATTCTTTGCCTTATTTCTGTAAAACCCGGTGGATCTAATATCCTTTTCAAACTTTTCTTGATCAGCCGAAGCGTAGTCTTTGATGCTTCTATATTTTTTAAAAAGCTCTTTTGTTACTATATTCACCCTTTTGTCAGTACACTGGGCAGAAAGAATTGTAGCTACGAGCAGTTCCATCGTATTAGTATGTTTTAAGGCCGTTTGAGCGCCTGGGTATTCTTTCTTTAGAACATCGAATATTTTATCCGCTTTTGCCTTGTCCATTTTTTATTTATCTCGCTTCCGCCTGAATCTTTTTCTGATCTCATCCCGGGTAATATATATTAAGGATTTTGGATGGCGCCGCTCATTTATTCCTCCGGTAGGATATTTTGCATAGCTGCTATAAGACCCATTATACAAGCAAAAGAGGATCTTGAATAGATCCTCTTTTGCTTTAAAATATTCTTAATGCGGATTACCCTGATTTTCTTCTGAACCTCTTAAAGATGCCCTGCTCTCCGACCTTTTTCTGTTCTTTTCTGGCCTTTTCCTTCCTGACATCTTCCACAACGTGTTCTTCCTTCTTCTGAGGTTCTACTTCGGGCGCGGAATGCTGCTCTTTACCGTGCTTTTCTTCCTCACCCTCAGCTGCTTCTACGGCCTTTTTCGGCTGTTTCTTTTTGCCCTTCTTAACTTCTTTTTCTGCCTTTATGCCGAGAAGTTCGTCATCCGAAATAGTCCGTTTGGTAAGTTCGATTATCGCGGTCTTCGCCCCGTCACCCCTTCTGTTGCCAAGAGCCATAATGCGCGTATAACCGCCTGGTATTTCTTTGTAGAGCGGCGCTATTTTATCAAAGAGACTTTTCACGACTGTCTTGTCGCAAAGCTTTGCAAAAACCCGTCTTCTCGCGGCAATCGACTCGGGATTATTCTTCGCTGTTGTAATGATAGGTTCCGCAAAATTCTTAAGCGCTTTAGCTTTGGCAAGTGTCGTTTCGATTCTCTGATATGTAAAAAGATGGTTAGCCATGCTTTTTAACGTCGCTTTGCGCCAGCTTGTTCTTCTTGATATTCTGCCTTTTTTCTTCTGATGTCTCATTTATATATCCCTTCCTTATTCTTCTTCAATTTCCATGCCAAGGTGTAAACCCATAGCTTCCAGAATCGCATTTATTTCGTTAAGTGACTTTTTGCCGAAATTCTTATACTTAAGCATTTCGGTTTCTTTCTTCTTTACCAGATCACCTATGGTTCTTATATTCGCCTCTGCAAGACAGTTTGAACTTCTGACAGAAAGCTCAAGCTCGGATATAGGCTTATCCAGCTTCTTTTTAAAATCTTCCTTCTCTCTTGATTCCTCTTCTTCCTCTTCCATTTCTTCGGGCAGTTTCCCAATGGTAAGAAAAACATCAAGATGCCTCTGAAGAATATTTGAAGCGTATAAAAGAGCCTCTTTTGGCTCCATACTGCCGTTTGTATGGATATCCAGTATAAGCTTATCGTAATCGGTAATATGACCGACCCTCGTGTTTTCAACATCGATATTAACTTTCTTCACAGGAGAAAACAGCGAATCAATCGCAATAACCCCAAGAGCTTCATTGCCGGTCTTATTTCTTTCGGCCGGACAATAGCCTCTGCCGCGGTCAACTGTCATCTCAATCTCTAGCTTTACATTGTCGGTAAGTGTCGCAATATGATGTTCCGGGTTAACAATCTCCACGGTTTCGTCGGTCTTTATATCTTTTGCCTTTACTTCACCTTTTTTGTCCACACTCAAAAACATGGGTTTTGGACTCTTAAAAAAAGATTTGAGAACAATGCCTTTTATGTTTAATATAATCTGAACAACATCTTCCAGAACTCCCGGAATAGCTCCAAATTCGTGCTTTACGCCGCCAATTTTTACATGAGTCACAGCTGTTCCCTCGATTGATGAAAGCAATATTCTTCTTAAAGAGTTTCCTATTGTAACACCGTACCCTTTTTCAAACGGTTCGGCAACAACTCTACCATATATTGGCGAATAAGTAGCGTCTTCGAAAGAGATCTTCTTTGGTAGTTCGAAATTTTTTAATTTGGCGGTCATTCGTATATCCTCCTTGTTATAAGTAATTAGGCTTCTCTTGCCACCTATCACCAATTATTTTGAATAAAGTTCGATTATAAGGCTCTCTTCTATTGTATAGCCTATATCTCGCTTCATAGGCATTCTGTTTATTTTAATCGACAACTTTTCGCTTGCCACAGTCATCCAATCCGGGGTTCCCCTGTCCGCAAGAACCTTATACGTCTCTTTAATGGCCGCAAGCTGCGCGTCTTTACCGGCAAGCATTATCTCATCTCCTATTGCAACTTGATAGGAAGGAATATTCACTTTT
>JBFZAV010000095.1:0-3016 GCA_041308745.1 Candidatus Omnitrophota bacterium
TCATCAATCATCTTGTTGCCGTAAACTTTTCTTTTCCCGCTAAAATCGACGATGTTCTTCTGTAAATATAGAGTGCCTTAGAGGTCCTTCAGGTTTGTTCCGACGATTTTTGCCTCATTTAAATTACTCCTGGACTGGAAAATCATCACACCCTCATATACCCAGTTAACAGTCGCTGGATAACTGTATGATATATTACAAAACTCCGTATTATCCTGATCAAGAGGCGTTGCAACTATACTTCCTGTCCCCGCAAGGTCCACTTTTGCTGTCCCGACAATGTAAAACATAACGCCTTTTGCACAGAAATTCGTATTGCCGCCTACGACAAGCCCTCCCTGTCCGCTGGGGCCGCCATCTAAAATATAAACCCCGGGCTTAAAACTAACATCTCCGCCGGTCATAACAAATCCGCCCGAATAATATCCCGGATTGAATTCGAATGCACCTGTTGTTATTTGAATAGTGTTGCCGTCCGATGGCGCTAAATCCGGTCCCCATGTTGCAGGGGGCGGTTCAGGGAGCCATGCGAGAGGGTCCGGTATAATCGGCATGTTCGGGTTTACAGGCAAATCAGGGTCGAAATCATATCCGCCCGTAGCCCTGTAATCGCCCGTCAGATTTATTTCTGTTGCCATTATATCAGGGGTTCCTTTGATAACCATCCCGCTGCTGCTTGTAGAATTAATCTGAATTTCCGCATCATCTGTATTTATATAATCAGGCTGGACATTCAGTGTCGGTGTTCCGCCGATATAAAGACCGGTTCCGGTTGGGTTCAGCGCAATAAGACCAGCGCCAGTACCGCCCTGGGCCATTGCAATTGTGTATTTTTGGATATTGCTTTGATAAACATTCGCTATAGGCCCAAATGTTAAAGGTACAGGCCCGCCGGGATAACCTTCACGCCTTCTTGTAACGACCTTCATTGAATTCGGTGCCGGCCTCCAATAGCTTGTGAGCCATACAGATGGCGTGAAAGTTTTGTATCTTCTGTTGAAGCTGCCAATGACTATGTCACCATTAGGGTCGTTCGATGGATTGTCTGTCAATATCACTGGCGCTCCGTAAGCGAAGTTACGTAATGCGATGTCTATCGCTGCCAGCCTTGCTGCTGCCTGGTCCAGTCTTACAAGCCTTGCTCCGGCAAGTGCAGAAGAATCAGCCGTATTTTGAAGTTGCCAGCCGACATGATAAACCTTCGCCGTGTCCAGCGCCAGACCCACCATCAGGATGATCAGCAATAACAACATTGCTGTCCATACAAGCGCTACGCCTTTATATCTCTTTATTTTCATTATTTCAGTCTTCATTTTCCCGCACCTTAAATGTTATATGTTTCCCCTTACTTTTTCACCCTTCTGCTTTTTATTCCCTTTCGTTAGTTTGATGCATTATACTCCTTTCCATCGGCAAAATCAAGATTTATGAAAAATTTTTTATAAGGAAATTGCCTATAAAAAGTAAGTATTGCCCTTATAGACATTTTCTTTTCTCAAAATCATATTATAACCGTCTTTTTGATTTAAATATCGGCATACGCAAATGGTGTTTTTTTGCAGGAAAAAGGTCTTTATAGCAGGTAGAATTTTTATGAAAAATCCGTTAATTTTTGCCTGTGGATTTTAACGATAAAATAAAGAGCGGCTTCTTATGGGACTATAAATTTTAACGAAAAATCTTTGATTTTTTTATTGACTTTGCTGTGTTTTATGCATTATCATATATCTTAATGTAAAGGAGTGATATGCGGGCGGATTCAAAGTGGTATAACATTCGGGCAGTACTCGGAGGGAGTTGAGTTGTTTGTGTTAAAGAGTTTATAAGGCGTTTTGGCGGAAAAATATATTTTAATAACCAATTTTTTAGGAGATAAAAGATGGTAGTGCTGAAAAGATTTTGGAAGGACGAAAGAGGACTTGAGACAGTCGAGTGGGCTGTCATCGCAGCCCTCATCGTCGGCGGACTGGTTGCAATCATCGCAGCTCTTGGCGGAAATGTAAAAACAATGTTTGAACGCCTTCAGAGCGCTACAACACCGCCTGCTTAATGTAAAGGTCGTGCAATCTGTTATTTACGGAAAGAATGTAAATTTTATTGTGTAAAGGAGAAATAAAGATGGACTTGCTGAAAAGATTCTGGAAGGACGAAAGAGGTCTCGAGACGGTCGAATGGGCTGTCATTGCTGCTCTTATTGTCGGCGGACTGGTTGCAATCATTGCAGCTCTGGGCGGAAACGTGAAAACAATGTTTCAGCGCCTCCAGACAGCGACAACTCCTCCAGCATAACCTAACAAGTATTTATTTTGGATATTCAGGGATGAATGACAAATACAAGTTTATCACTTGGGGTGTTGTCATTGCGGCTTCATTGTTTGGGGCGATATTGGATGTCCGAAAAGGCATTCTCCCGAACGTTCTGACAATACCTCTTGTGATAATCGCATTTTCATTTACATTATTGACAGGCGGTCTTACCGGATTTTTAAATTCACTCCTTGGCTGTATCGTTCTTGCCTTACCTTATTTTGTTTTATTTGCTTTTGCCGGAGGCGGTGCCGGCGATGCCAAAATGATGGGCGCCGTCGGTTCCTGGGTTGGTCTCCAGCAGGGATTGATTGTATTGTTATGTGTTTGTCTTGCTTCTGTCATGATAGGTTTTGCCATAGCTTTTTTTAAAAAACAGGCAAAAATACTCTTGTCAAGTGTCATAGTTGACCTTTATACTATTGTCATTATTATATTAGGCGGTAAAATCAGGCTTAAGGTTAATGTAAATGGGCAGCAAAGCCCGGGTGAATTGACTATGCCTTATGGTGTTGCCATATTTGCGGGTGTCTGTTTAGCAGGGGGATATTTCCTATGTATTTAATGAAAAAAAATCCAGTTAATATCAAGTATAAAGGAACAGCAATCGTCGAAGCCGCTATTGTATTTCCGCTGCTTATTATGCTTACTGTTGGTGTGATTGCATACGGCTGGCTTTTCCTGAAAGCCCATCAGCTTGCTAATGCCG
>JBFZAV010000096.1:0-5335 GCA_041308745.1 Candidatus Omnitrophota bacterium
GAGGCGCGGAAGCCCCTTTCAGCGGCAGCGGATGCACGGACTCAACGATCTCGAAAGAAATGTCCAGGAGTTTCCCGGCGGCTTGCTGGACCGAGGTTTTGATCAGGCTTATATATTTGTCCCGGATCCATCCCTCAAAAAACTTATTCGGCACTCCCAGTGTTATCGAAGAATCCGTAGAGGCGACATGTTGTATGGGCAGAAACCAGGCGTTGAAAGTTTGGTCGTTTACTTCGGAATGCAAGATAGATAGAGCTTTTTCCCAGATATTGGCCATGATGGATCAAAACAAGATGCCTTTAAATAACCCACAAGGGGTAACGGATTTTCCACACAAAACTAACTAGATATCAACAGCTTATCCACAGGCTGTGAACAAAAAATCATGCCCATCGGACAATGCGGTTCTAATTATATACGCACACATAACGCAATGCAAGCAAATTCTTGAGCGATTAAATCCACAAAAGGCGGCAGCCGGCAGACAGACAGGGAGGAAAATCCCGCGAGGGCACACCTGTCCGGAGGCAGCCATGACCGGGCCTCGAATAAAAACAGCCCGAATGCCTCTTGACTTAGATTGTCGGTGTGTTATAATCATAAATCTTATTTTTTCCCCGAAAACGACAGAAAAAGGAGTTTCGCAGTGAAAAAGAACCTGAAGAATAAATCTAATCGCAAGCGGAAAAGAGTGCATGGCTTCAGAAAGCGCTCCAGTTCCCGCTCCGGGCGGGCCGTACTGAAGCGCCGGCGGAAAAAAGGGAAAAAAGTCCTTACCGTGTGAAGATACAACATATCAAGAAAAGACAGGAGTTCGCCAGGGTTCTCGAAAAAGGCGTGAAACAGCGGGGCAAGGCGATTTCCCTGTATGTCTTAGCTGACCAAGAAGCAAAAAACCCGCACATAGGAGTAATTGTACCGAAAAGTCTGGCACCCTTAGCCGTCCAGCGGAATTATATGCGACGGCTCATATACGCTACATTCCGGGAACAGGCTGTTTCGCAAAGATCCGGCGGGGTCCTGGTGGCGGTGAAGCTTGTTAAAAACACCAAAGGAGAAAAGAAGGCCGCCCTGTCACGTGCGATACGGGATGAACTTAAAGCGCTCCTTTTGAAGGCAGGGTTACAATGATAAGGCGGGCAGCCGTAGCAGTGCTGGAGGCATACAAAAAACACATAAGCCCTTATATCCCAAAGGGTTGCAGATACAGCCCCTCCTGCTCGGAATATGCGGCGGAAGCCATTAGCAAATATGGGGTTCTCAGGGGAGGAAGTAAAGCAATTTGGCGCGTGTTAAAGTGCAATCCTTTTTCGCGCGGAGGCTATGATCCGGTCAGCAAACAGATAAATAGGTAAAGGGAAAATGGAAAAGAGATTACTTGTAGCGCTGGCGTTGTCACTGGTGGTGTTGTTTGTTTTCCAGGGGTTTTTAAAAGGGATGCCAAGCCGGCGGCTTGCCCACCGGGTAACTCCGGCACCTGTTAAGGGTGAAAGCCCCTCCCCAACCACTGCTGCGCCTCTCGTGGCGGCCTCATCCGGAACGGCAAAAACAACACAAATGCCTGTGGAGAAAGAAGAAACGGTCGAAACAGAGAAGTTTACCCTCGTTTTTTCGGATATAGGCGGAACGCTAAAAAAGATCGTTCTTAAAGAATACGGCTCGCAAGAGAAAGAAGAAGTTCTTTGTGAAGAAGCATCCCCGGCGAGCCGCCTCTTCGCGATGGATATAGGCCCGATCCCGGACCTTGCGAAACGCAAATTTACAACAACAAGAGGCGCCGATCATATTCAGTATCGTTACGTAGAGCCTGGGCTTATGGAAGTGACGAAGAAGATAAGTTTTCACAAAGACTTTGATTATATAGACTTAGAGATATCCATCAAGAATCTTTCTTCGGGAGAGACCACCTTCGCCTATGAAATTATAGGTGCCGGCGGCATCAAGGATCTTTCAGCGGCAGGACGCAAATTACTTCAGTCTGAGTCCATGATAGATGGAAAAATATGGCGGGTAAAAGCGGTCAAAGCGGAAAAGGAAAAAAGCGGCACGCTGGCCTGGACGGGATCAAGGAATCAGTATTTCGCAACTGTGCTAAAGCCCGAAAAACCAATGGCGGGTGTTTCTGTAACGACAACGAATGCCCAAGACCTTGGAACAATCGTAAAGTCTTATGAATACAGGCTTTCCGGGGGGCTGCAGCAGGTGGATCGCTACAAGTTTTATGCCGGGCCGCTGAATGAAAAAAGAATAAGTGTTCTGGGGAATGACGCCCAGGCGATAGTTGACTACGGGTTTTTCGGCGCAGTCAGTAAGGCCCTTCTTGTTGTGCTCAGGAAATTCTATGGGTGGACGGGCAACTGGGGCCTGGCCATAATACTTCTTACCGTTGCCATAAACATAGTGATCTTTCCGCTTACGCTTAAAAGTTTTGTTTCTATGCAGCAAATGAAAAAAGTGCAGCCGCATGTGGAGAAACTAAAAGAACTTCACAAAGACAATCCGCAGAAACTTAACCGGGAAATGATGGAGCTGTATAAGAAATATAACGTCAATCCGCTTGGCGGGTGTTTGCCTTTATTGCTTCAGATGCCGATATTTATCGCTCTATACCAGGCCCTCATGAACACAATAGACCTGAAAGGCGGCAAGTTTTTATGGATCGCGGATCTCTCCAGGCCTGACGCCGTGCCGCTTCCAGCGTCTTTGCCGCTTATCGGGAAAAGCATAAATATTTTGCCGATACTTATGGCGATAGGGATGTTCGCCCAACAAATGCTTTCACAAAAAGCGGCAACCGGGACCGTTTCCGGGGATCAGGCGAGCCAGCAAAAAATGATGATGATCATGTTCCCGCTTCTTTTCGGGTTCATGTTCTACAATATGCCGTCAGGGCTTGTTTTATACTGGCTTACCAATACGGTATTGATGACGGCCGAACAAGGGCTTATAAGCCGGCGCGTGAACTAGGAAAATGGACATGGCAGAAACTAACGAAAATAAATTCAGCGAGATCGAGGTTGAGGCGGTCACCATCGAGGAAGCCATCCGCAAGGCCCTGAAGACGCTTAACGCCAAAAAAAGCGACGTCACCATCAAGATCCTTAAAGAAGAGCACAAAGGACTTTTTGGTATGCAAGGAGCAGAGCTTGCCAAGATAAAGGTTACGATAAAGGCCTCAAAACTTTCGATCTAATTCCCTCTTCAGCAGTTCTCGCCATACCCGCCTGTTCACAAGCTGTGTATAAAGTTGTAATCAATTATATTTAAACCACTTACGAACAGCAAATATTTAATAACTTTTTAAACATATCAAGTTACCCATTCGACGCGCCTACACCCCGTTGTGCAGCGTAAAGTGTGGACACGTGTATGGGAACGCCGTGGCGCGGATAGAATAAATGAAAATCGTCATTCCCGCGAAAGCGGGAACCCAATAAAAATATTTTTATGCGATCCCCGCTAAAAGCATGCCTCTCAGGTTCAATGAACCTTCGAGGACACGTCGGGGATGACGCCTTTTACTTATATTCCTACACGCACGCTCCACACTCCACGTTACCCTGCGGCCCACCGGTGCCTAGTGCGCTGGTGCTCCCGTTAGCCCCCCTTTGGTATTGAGAAAAGTTTCCACGTGGAAACAATACTGATCAGTCGTCAGTGATCAGTTGTCTGCGAGCAAAATCCGTCGCGAAAAATAATTACAGTATCGCAGCCGCGAGGGTTTTTTGGACAAAAAATTTTGTTCAGAAAATTTTCAACATGTCTGATATGGCTCAGGAAAATCAATGCTGATAGCTGACGGCCGGCAGCGGATAGCATTCTCAGCGTATTAGAGGAAGAGCCGTTTTCTTGACTTCATAAAACATATGTGATATATTTCAACAAAAATACGCGCGACAAGAACGACGAAAAAAACAAGTTTCCACGTGGAAACGAATAACCAACAATTTTAAAGGAAGAAGCCAGCATGAAAAAGATAGCCATTTGCAATCAAAAAGGCGGCGTAGCGAAAACAACAACAGCTATTAATATCGCGGCGTACCTTGCTTTAAAAGGCAAAAAGACACTGCTAATTGACCTTGATCCGCAAGCCAACGCTACAAGCGGTGTCGGCATCAACAAAAAAGAGATTGAATACAGTATCTACAATGTGCTGCATGAACATGTCAGCCTGGAACAGGCCATAAAAGATACAGAAATCGAGTATTTATCAATAGTTCCGTCAAACATAAATCTTACAGGCGCAGAGGTTGAGCTGGTTAATGTCATGGGGCGTGAATACCGCCTTAAAAAAGCACTAAACGAAGTCAGCCGGCCTTTTGATTTTGTGATCCTTGATTGTCCTCCGTCTCTTGGCTTGCTGACGATAAACGGCCTCACAGCCACAGATAGTATCCTTATTCCCATACAACCCGAATATTATGCCCTGGAAGGCCTTGGGCAGCTTATGAACACATTTAAACTTGTACGCGAAAATTTAAATGAACGAATAGAGATCGAAGGCGTTCTTTTGACAATGGTTGACAAGAGAGCAAATCTTGCGAAGGAAGTTATTAGCGAAGTAAAAAAATACTTTGGAGAAAAAGTATATACCACACTAATCCCTCGCACAATAAAACTTGCAGAGGCCCCTGGATTTGGGAAGCCGATCGCTCTTTATGATCCGGATTCCCTGGGAGCCAAAAAGTACGATGAACTTACAGATGAAATGTTGGGGATATCAGTACTCCCTGAAACGGAACAAACCGAAAACAAAGAACTTATAAAAATGGAGGAGTCGCATGGAGAAGAGATTAGGTAGGGGGCTGGATGCTCTTATTCCAATGGATGCAGGAACGGGTGGTTCCAAAGAAAAGGTAGAAAAACTTCGTCTTACAGATATTGTCCCGAATAAATTCCAACCCAGAAAAACTTTTGATAGCCGGAAAATGTCAGAACTTACAGAATCGATCAAAACCAAGGGTGTCATACAGCCTGTTCTTGTAAGACCTTCATTTACAGGTGGTTATGAACTTATCGCCGGAGAAAGACGTTTTCGGGCAGCACAGGAATTGCAGATGGAGGAGATCCCGGCTATTATAAAAAGGGACATAAGCGACCCAGACAGCCTTGAAATTTCTTTGATAGAGAACATCCAAAGGGCAGAGCTTAATGCGGTAGAAGAAGCAAGAGCCTACCAGGAGTTGATAGACCGCTTTGAATATACGCTGGATAAAGTGGGACAGATGGTAGGGAAAGATAAAACAACGGTTTCTAACAGTTTGCGCCTCTTGTCTCTTTCCGCGGAATTGCTGGCATATATAGAAGAAGGGAAGATCACGGCGGGACACGCTAA
>JBFZAV010000097.1:0-4987 GCA_041308745.1 Candidatus Omnitrophota bacterium
GCATAGTTAAGTAGGGAGCATCCTTTTTACCACTTTTCACAAAAAAAGCCGAGGGAGTTAATCCCATCGGCTTTTATTTTTGAAACAATTTTGTTTTATACGTGGCTATTTCTTGCTATCACGCCATTCGGTCCACTCGGTAACCCTACCATCAACCATCTTAAAAGTTACACTTCGGACTCCGTCGGGGCTCGGTGCGATCTGATATGTCCAAGACTCCTCTTTTCCGGCTGCTGTCACCTTGCTTTGAGCAAAGCGGTAGAACATTGAATCCTGTTTCGGTTTGCCTTCAGGCGGATATCCGATTGCTGCGACGAGCTCGTCTTTCGTCATGCCGACTTTAAGGGCATTTCCCTCAAGCGCGCCGGATATTTTCTTATTCTCAAATATCCCAGCGTATGCGGCACTAGCAAATAATATTGTGCATACAAAAATAACAAAAATAGTTTTCTTATTCATACTTATTTCTCCTTTGTTACTATACGAACATCTCTTTGCGGGAACGGTATTGTAACGTTGTTCTTTCTGAACGATTCAAGCACTCTCTTATTAATATCGAACATGAGTTCTGTATAGTCCGATTGTTTGCACCACAATCTGGCGCATATAGTAATGCTTGAATCGGCAAAGTCCAATATTCCGATTTTTACAGGGGGTTTAATCGCCACCCGGGTATCTTTAATAACCGCGTCTTTCACAAGATTAAGCGCCTTATCAATATCAGACGAATAGTCGACCCCGATCTTTATGGTGAGTTTCTTATATCCGGAATAATTATGCATTATCTCGCCGATGATTTTCTTATTTGGAATGATGATATGCGTATCGTCAAGGGTTTTCATAATAGTCCGCGCGAGCGTCATATTAACGACTTCTCCCATCTGGCTATTTACTTCAAGAATGTCACCTACTTTAAAAGGTTTCGTGAAGATGAGCGTTACTCCGGCCGCGTAATTTGAAAGAGGTCCCTGGAGCGCAAAACTTACCCCAAACCCTAAGGCGCCCAAGCCCGCGACAAAAGGGGCTATAGTGATGCCGAAATTACCAAGGGCGATGAGTAGCGCCGAAAGTATGATGATGAGCTTAATGACATCAACAAGAAACTTTGTGATTGTTATATCAGCCTTGCGCCTCAAGAGAAAGAACTGAAGAAACTTGCCGAGAAAGACGGCTATAACCCAGCTTGCCGCAAGGATTATTACGCTGCCTATTATGTTGACTACGTTTTTGGAAACAAAGTCCATAGCGATATATGCTATTTCCTGCGCTGTTCTGGCCTGCATTCCAAATAATGAGCTATTCATGCCATATCTCCTTTAATAAAACAACATATTTTGCAAAAAAGTTCCCTTAAAAAGCATATGGGACAACGTTTTTAGATGACAATAGGCGTAATTACAATGTTATTTTTTCAATATCCGGCTCTTTGCCGATGACCACTAAGGCGTAGTCCGGGCCAAGCTTGAAGTCTGATTTTGGTATAAGGTAGAATTCATTGAGAAGCACATTTTTTACGGCTATTACTTCGACATTGTATTTATTTCTTATGTTTAGTTCGGCCAGAGTCCTTCCAATCAAATTATCAGGCACGGCTATTTCGGTAATACTGTAATCTTCCGCAAGGGGAATATGCTCGACGAGATTTTTTGTGGTGAGCTTAATGGCTGTTTTATCGGCCGCGTCTCTTTCGGGGAGTATTGTTTCAGTCGCTCCGACAAGCTGCAGAATTTTCTCATGATTACTATTTATGGCTTTTGCTACGATATTCGTAACACCAAAATCTTTTAGGTGAATAACCGTTAAGACGCTTGTTGCTATTTCTTCTCCCACGCTTACGATAACGGCGTCAACCGTGTTATCGACCAATTTTTTTAGATGTCGTCCATCCTTAATGTCGGCGGTTATGGCGGTTGTAACGCTGTCTTTTATGTTTTGTACACTTTCTTCGTTGGAGTCTATAACCATTACCTCATGCTGTCTTCTAGCGAGGGAAAGCGCCAAATTATAACCAAAACCGTCTAATCCTATCACTATAAAGCGTTTCATATCCACATATTATACTTGGTTTATTGCCATTCAGCAAGGGGTTTGGAGTCCGGGCTTTACTTTTGTCCGGATAAGGGGGTAAAATGGATGAGAAATGGACACTTTTAAGCGAATCTATATTGAAATCACCAATGCGTGCAATTTAACTTGCAAATTTTGCCCTAAACACGGGCGGGACTTAAAGTTTATGGAAGAGGAGCTATTTGAAAAAATAGTTAAAGAGGTAAAAGATTATTCAAGATATCTCTACTTTCATGTAATGGGAGAACCGCTCTTACACCCGGATATAGGGCGTTTTCTTGATATATGCCATAAAAACGCTTGTAATGCGAACATTACAACAAACGGCGTTTTGATAAAAGAGGCAAAAAACAAGCTCCTTTCAAAGCCGGCCCTGCGGTCGATGCATTTTTCTCTGCATAGTTTTGGCGAGAATACACCCGATGGCGTTATAGACGAATACCTTAACGAAATATTCTCTTTTGTTTCTATCGCCTCAAAAAGAGAAGACTTTATAATATGCTTCAGGC
Source organism: Candidatus Omnitrophota bacterium (assembly GCA_041308745.1). Lineage (GTDB taxonomy): Bacteria > Omnitrophota > Gorgyraeia > Tantalellales > Tantalellaceae > PPR-0476. The sequence continues at coordinate 2,577 of JBFZAV010000097.1, forward strand.
TGTGGAATGTCAAAGAAGATGAGAAAAAAGGGCAAAATAGGCACATTTTAAAAAGAATAGAAGAATATTTTTCTCTTTCCAAAAAAATAGAAGAAGCGCCGACAACCGGGAACGGGATTAAACTAAAGGAAAATATTTTTCTAAGTCAGGCGCTTTGTTTTGACTGGCCGAGCATGACAAGGCCGGATTTGGACGATAAGGGGTTTTGTCTCGGCCTCAGACAGCAAGCGGCTGTACTGGTTGACGGGACTGTGGTTCCGTGTTGTCTTGACAGCGAGGGAACCATAAATTTGGGGAATATAAAGAATACATCCTTTAGGGATATTATTAACGGGAAAAGGGCCAAAGATCTATATAAGGGTTTTTCCGAAAGAAAACTGGTCGAGCCCTTATGCAGAAAATGCGCGTACAGGCGGCGATTCGATGTTTAAAAAGGCGTTCTTTTGTGTTATTATGATAGAAAATGAGGAAGGTGGAAGCTATGAAGGTTAATTTGGCGGGGTTTAATGTTGATACAGCCGTTCTTAAAGAGATTGAAGAAAAGGTGGGGAAAAGGGAAGATTTAACGCCGGAAGTGCTTTCTGCGGCATATGCGAGAATAAGCCGAGACCCGCGCTCAATAGATGAAATCCGTAAAGATGCCCGCGAAGAAGTCGAGAAATCGAGAAAATCCAATTCCAGCATTATTTTTAAAATGGGGCACCATTCGGTTGCGGAGCACGCCGTATTTAACCTGGATATCATAGGTGTATCAAGGCTTGCGATGGAGGAGCTCGAAAAGTTTAGGCTTTGCTCCTACACGGAAAAATCCCAAAGATACATTACCCTTGATAAAGATTTTGTTATGCCGGAAGAGATTAAGGGAACTTCCGCGGAAGAGAAGTTTTCGAAGATGATACACGAGCAGAACGAAACCTACCATTCTTTGAATGCGAAACTCAAAGACCATGTTTTTAAAAAGTTTTCCGATCTTGCGGAGAATCCAAAAAACCACAATATGCTCGAAGGCTGGGCAAAAGAAGACGCAAGATATATTACCGCGCTCGCCACGGAATCGCAGGTCGGCCAGACGGTTAATGCGAGAAACCTCGAGCTTCTATTAAGAAGATTTTCTTCGCATCCTTTAAAGGAAATAAACGAGCTTGGAAGAAACATATACGATAAGATTTCCGGCGTGGCGCCGTCCATAGTGCTTTTTCATAAGGCGAATGACAGGGACGAAAAGACGTATCCGGAACTAAAAAGTTTTGCAAAAAAGTTTGTTTTAAAGAAAGATAATTTTTCCGACAAGACTCGGGAAGTAGAGCTTGTCGAGTATACTGCAGGCGGCGATGATATTGTCGCGAGCACACTTTTACATACATCTTCAACTCTTTCCTATGAAGAAGCGAGGAAAATTGCGGGAAAGATTTCCATGGACGAAAAAAAAGAACTATTTAAAGCCGCCTGGCAAAATATGCAGTTTTATGATTCCATGCTTAGGGAATTTGAATACGTGAATTTAACATACAACATTATTCTTTCTTCGGCTTGTTTCGGACAGCTTAAAAGGCATAGAATGAGCACAATTACTTCTCAAGGCTATGACCCCAGTCTCGGCATTACGGTTCCGGAGTCCATTAAAGAAGTTGGAATGGAAAAGAAGTTTAGGGAGATTGCAGATAGATCAGCGGAAGTTTACGATAAGATAAACAAAGAAGCGCCTCTGGCGGCGCCGTATGTATTAACGAACGCTCACAGGAAGAGGGTTCTTATCAGACTTAACGCAAGAGAGCTTTATCATATTTCAAGATTAAGAGAAGACGCTCATTCCCAGTGGGACATAAGAAATATCGCCGGTATGATGGCGCTTTTAGCGAAGGAGAAAATGCCTCTAACCTTCGGTATGGTCGGCGGCAAAGACAGATATAACGAAATATACCGTTCCATGTTCGGTAAAATGCCCAAGGTTACCGAGGCCGTTTTGCCGGGGCCTGCGACAATAAAAAAAGCGCAATGACAAAATACGAGCAAATCCCACATACCGCTGATCTGGCGGCCAAAATTTATGGCCGGGACATTAAAAGCCTATTTGAAAATTCGGCTTTTGCCATGTGCGACATGATGGCCGATCTAAAAGGTCTCAAATGCGAAGAGGCAATAACGGTTGAGATTGAAGCGCCTGATACGGAAAGTCTTCTCATTTCGTTTCTTAACGAAGTGCTGTACGCATCCTACATAAAAAACACTATTTTTACGGAATTTAACGTCAGGGAACTTACCGATAGAAAAGTTTCTGCCGAAATAAAAGGGCAAAAGGTAGCGATTGACACATCAAGAATAAAACACGAAATTAAGGCCGCTACGTATCACGACCTAAACATAAAAAAAACATATAAAGGATACGAAGTCACGGTAGTTTTTTACATATA
>JBFZAV010000098.1:0-2816 GCA_041308745.1 Candidatus Omnitrophota bacterium
TTTTCGTTTTCTTCACGCGCTTTTTCGGCAGAGCGTATAACCGCAATTTTCGCGTCTTCGGCCTTCTGCCTTTCTATATTAGCCGCTCTAATGGCTTTTTCCGCGTCTTGGATTTTAGTCGTAAGGTCCCGTTCCTGTTTTTCAAGTTCGGCAACAAGCGCCTTAACCCTTTCCGCCACGCCTTTTTCAACAGATGCCTGGCCTTTTACTTCTTCAAGCGATTTAACGATCGCCTCTCTTTCAGCGCTGAGCTTTTCGAGCTGCTCATTGGCCTCGGCCAATCTTATGGCGGCCTCTCTTTCTTTTCTTTCGGCCATTGCCTCTCTCGCCTCGGCTTCGGAGGTTCTTTTCTCGGCCTCGACCTTCTGGGCCTCCGCGGCGACCTTTTCTCTTCTGGCCACTTGCGACATCACCCAGAAATAGAACGTTCCTCCGCCTAAAACAAGAACCAAAAGAGCCAAAAATAGAACAGTATGCTCAACAAGGTATGTAGCGGTTTTCCGCAAAAATCCTTTATCGCTGAACATCGGAACCGAAATCTTATCTCTTTCACCGTTCATTCTATACTGCAGTTCCTTCACGACATCTCTTCCGCATAACCTCTCGTTTCTGTCCCTTTTTATCATAGCCATCACTATGGCTTCATCGTAAGGATCTATGTCGCTTGACGCGTGGGGAAGAGCTAATGCGAGTATCTGCCCTCTTATTTCTTTAATTTTTTCATCTTCAATTTCATTTAAACGGGCCCTAAGATTTTCACTGTTTAAAATTACATCCAGCTTCCAGCGTAATTTTTTATCCTTATCCTGCCATGCTATGCCCTTGGAAAGAAGCTGCGGGATAATGTCCGCGTTAAGAACGTTAAACGATTCCACCGGAACCGGTGGAATTTTTCTGTAGACGATTTCAGACAATGTATCCTGCTCGGTTTTGGATAAATATTTTTCGTCCGCCCCGAGTTTATCAAGAATCTTTTTTCTGTCTCCGAGATAACTGCGATCCCAGACATATCCGTCGAGCCTCGCATCCTTTTTTATTATTCCCTTTCTGCGCAGAATATTTGTAAGCCCTGACTTTATATTTTCAAGCTGCTCGGTATCGACAAATTCCACCCATCTGTTAATTCTTCTTACGGCTATGTGCGGCCATGCGGGCAGAACTCTTTCGTCCAAATGTTTTATAAGAACTTCATTAGGGTTATTGTAAGGCTTGCCTATTGGGACATCTCCTACCAAAAGCTCATAAAACGCGCATCCTAAAGAGTACCAATCCGCCCTCTCGTCGAGTCTTTTGCCGCCTACCTGTTCAGGCGAGGCATAGTAAATTGACCCTTTAAACAAATCTTGATCTTCAGTTTTCGTCAGCTGTTTACTGTCATTTCTCGCGACAAGAAGGTTTGCATCTAACTGGTCACCCTCCAGAGACTCTACTACGATCGTCCCGGTATTGGCCACGATGTCGCCTTCGGAAGATTTTGTCTTTTTTCTGGGGGCAACAACACCTTCCTTCGCTATTCCAAGATCAAGAAATTTAATTTTTGAAACAAACTCGTTATATTCGTCCAGATCAAATTCGCCGATCTTTTTTGGAAAATCAATTTCATTTTTCTCGTTTAATGGAATGAAAATATTTGATGGTTTGATATCCCTGTGAATAACAAGCTCTTCATGCACGCGTATTAAAGCCGAAGATACCCCATACATGAGAAGTCTTTTTTGCTCCTGTGTCAGGAACATCTTTCCTTCGGCAAGTAGGCGTATAACCTTGTCAAGAGTGATGCCGTTTTGCAGAAACTCCATGGCATAAAAGTTAAAATTTTTCGCGTAAACATTTTGATGTTTTCCGTCAATACTTATAATCTGCGGAACCGGACACGGGCGGTCTTTCTCTCTGCGCCTTGCATTTATTGTCTCGGTAAGCTTAATTTCTCTATCAAATGCGCCTTTTCCGTATTCAGTTTTGGCAACTGAAAATTTCAACGCAACCAGTTTGCTTGTTCCGCGTTCGCGCGCCGAATATACTATCCCCTGGCCTCCGCGGCCTAATTCTTCAACAATAATATATTTTCCGGCAATAAGAAGGCCCTCTGGAAAAAACTCGTCGTATCTTCGTTCCGAAGACTGATCAAAAACAAGATTTGATATAAATGCCTCTATTTTTTTAGCTATAATAAAAATTGTTGTCTCTAAAAATACTATCTGGAGCTCGTGCATTTTTTTATTTTCATCTTCAATACGTTTTTCAAGTTCCTGGCGTTTGGCGATCAGGTCCTCGTATTCTCTATACTTAAGACCGTATTTTTCGTTATCATACTCCGAAGCAGACCTCATTTTGTGAAGTTCAGCCACCAAAACGTCATGTTTAGAATTTAAATCGAGCAACTGCCCATCTAGGCTTATGATAAGGGCCTTTTTCGCATTTACATCAGGAGAATCAATCGGCCGGTTAAAATCAAATTTACCGCTGTCAATATATTCCATAATCTCGATTTGTTTTCTGACCAGCTCATGCAGCTCTGCTCTATCGACGATATTATCTCCAGTGATAACTTCAATAGTCGGCTCAAGCAATTTTTCCTCTTCTGAATAGCGCTGTGTGTCTCTTTTATCTTCGAAATCGCCCCTCTTTCCCGAAAATTTGAAAACAATCGGAGAAACTACGCCCGCGATATCTCTTATACCCGACATGGCAAAGGCTCTATAAATAAACGGGTTTCTAAAACCTATTCTGACATCGAACGCTTTTATAATTTTGTAAACGCTGTAAGCAAAAGCGCCTAAAAGAAGCGACTTGATTGTAAGCGAAAATAGAATCAG
>JBFZAV010000099.1:0-5689 GCA_041308745.1 Candidatus Omnitrophota bacterium
CCTCATTTGTTTTGCAGATTCTCTCAATATTGCTTTGAAAAATAGAAATCTTGTCAGGCATTACGCATCCGTAATACTGGCTTCGCCTTGAAAGCGGAACACCCTGATATAGCCCCAAAACCATGCGCCTGTGTTGGGCGTTAACCCGCCCGGCCTCTTCAGGCGTGGGCAGGTCTTCTATAACGACATCCACATTTTCGAGCGCATCCTGAAAAACTTTCGGCAGATCGTCTAATGCTTCAGCAACTAATCTTTCAAATTCCCCGCATTTCATTCAAAAAGATCCCCAGGTTTTTCTTCGCCGCCCGTTTTTTTCCAGTCTTCATCCTGGGCCTCTTTAATGTAATATTTTCTCGCCTTTATTACAACGAAGTCGCTCCAGACCTTCCCCTCTTCCTGCTGCTCTTTCTGTATCTCTTTTATCGCGTTCGCCTGCGACACAAGCTCATCCGCATGATAGATTATTGTCGCTTCCAAAGTTTTAGGAAGAACCGGCGACTGCTGTTCATATTTGCCATGGTGGCTTAAAATAACGTGTTCGATCCTTAAAGACAAATCTTTTGGAAAATCTTTAATTTTACTTATTTTTTCCATAAGAAGTTTATGCCCGATGGATATGTGCCCTACAAGCCCGCCCTCGATTGTATACTCAAAATTCCTTGCATCCAGCTCATGAATTTTGCCGATATCATGTATGAAAGAACCGAATATAAGAATATCTTTGTCTGCTTCGGGATAAAGCCCGTGCATGTTCATGGATATAGCCATAACCTCATACGTGTGTTCCAATAGACCCCCTATATAAGCATTATGCCAGCTCTTTCCTCCTATGCCCTCAATAAAAAGATCCATAATTTCCTTATCATTCAAAAACTCTTCCGCAAGCTTGTTTATCCACGGATTTTTTATTTCCTTAAGCATATCCTTAACGTTTTTTAAAATCTTATCCCTGTTCTCAACAACTCTCACCATATCCTCAAAACGAAACGCCCGGTCATCCGCCTTTTCTATAAAGTCAACCTTCAGCTGTCTTTCATCTCTGTATTTCTCAATACTGCCTTTAACATGAACGACATCGCCTGTTTCAGCGGCCTGGTTAAAGTTCTCGGCGTCATCCCACAATCTTCCTTCAATCTTTCCTGTTTTGTCCGCCAGAGTCATATCAAGATATGGTTTGTTAAATTTTGTCAGCTTGAGGTTCTTCTTCCTTAATATGAAACAGGAATCCACCTGCTCGTTAATCTTAAAATCAGAAATGAACTTTTTTAACATGTTTACTCCTTTTCTCCCTACTCTTCCCAGCAAATGGAATCGAACTCACATCGTTCGCATCTATCCTTGGCATCCCTTTCCGGAAGCTTGTTAAATTTAAGTTCCTGTATGTTTTTCCAGGAATCAACTATCACCTTTTCAAGTTCCAGAACCATATCTTCAGAGATATCTTTATCTATATCAACATATTCGCCCTCTACAAGCCCGTACTTTTGAACCGTGCTCGAGGCCGGCTCCAGAAACTGAAGCCTCCCGCTTGAAACCTTCATATTTTTAAGCTTCTTATTCCTGTCGAATATCATTTTATAAGATACAAGCTGTCTAAAATATTCATCGCATTCATGCTTTGATAGATCCCTGCAATTTTCGACAGCCTTAACATGCTTGTCAGGTTTTCCGGTTTTATAATCTACAACTTTAACCGTTCCGTCGCTCTCAATTTCAATCTTATCAAACTTGCCCTTAAAGGTGAGTCCGCCGGGCAGGTTTACCGATAATTCTTCTTCCAGGGAAAACGGCATAACAGGGTTCTTGCCTTCTCTTTTAAACCAATCCTTCAGGCCCTCCAGTTTCGCAAGACACATATTCTTTATTTCCATGCTTACACCCTGAAACTCCAGCTCTTTCCGGAAAGAATTGGAAAAAAATGTAAAAGAAGGAAACTTCGAGTTTTCCTTAAAATATTTATAAACGTCCTCAAGCGCCTTGTGGGCGCAGTTTCCAAAAACAAGATGCTGGGTTTTCTTGCCGGGAAGGCCCAAAACATAATTATAAAAAAACTTACGCGGGCAATTTATGTAACTGTTAAGTTTTGTGGGGGTAAGGTGTATATTTTTTACAATATCGCATAAAACGCTTTTTGCGCTGGACACAGGATCTTCCTTGGGAATTTTTTCGAGATATTTTTTAAGAAAGGCCTCTTCGCTGTCAAAAACATATTTAACCGGAGCGATATCCGTTTCATTCAAAAACCGTGTAAGAATAACCTTTTCCTCGGGCGCCGCAGTAAAGAAAAGATTTGATTTGGCTCTTGTGGAAACAACGTAAAAAAGACGAAGCTCATCATAATATTTCAAAAGATTTATTTTCTTTTTTTCATCCACCCTTTCTTTGCTCTTATAGATATCGGGAGGAAGCGGAACAACATCGGGCTTGCTTCTTACCGGCCAGCTTTTCTGCTCAAGACAGAACGGCACGAAAACTGTATGAAACTCGAGGCCTTTTGCGCTGTGCGCCGTGTAGATTTTTACTCCGTCCTGGTTCAGCGTGGCAAGCTCACCCCTAACAGGCATGCCATGAACCTCACGAAGCTCAAGTTCGCTGGAGATATCATCAATCCGCAGAGAAGGTTTTGAAAGGCTTGCTTGTTTGATTACGTTAATGAACGATACAAGCGCTCTTAAATCCCTGACTCTCAAAACCTCTTTTTTATCATATGTATCAAGAACAAACTTATATAACCCCACATCATCAATGTACCCGAGAAGAATATCATGAACCGGCCTTACGCGCACATCCCTAAGAAGCCTTGCGATAGCCCAGGCCGCCTTATGAAGCGCGTACGGCGACTTTAGGGCCAGCTCTTTTGAAATCTTTAAATCGCCCGATTCCTTGCCTCCGGGGCATCTATCAAGATTTACTTCGAATTCCTCCTGAAAAACCTGGAACAGGTTATATTTTCTGCTTTCCGAAAGAGACAAAGTCAATCTAAGCGTATTTACACGATTAATGATTTTTAAGATATCCGAATGGTCCGCTCCAACATAATCTGAAGTAAGAATCTTATATAGGGCAAGCGATTTTTTATCGTTCGTTTCCATATCAACGTTGGCAAGCTCAAGAACATCCAGAAGCTGTCTTACCCTCTTCTCTCCCCTGATATCTTCGTTTCCGTCTGAAGCATAAGGTATGCCCGCCTTTAAAAAAGCCTCGATCACTTTCTGCCTCTGATCCCTTTTTCTCACAAGAACGGCAATGTTATTGTAAGGGTTTTCCCTTTCGTCTTCTGCAAGAGATTTGTCCTTTGATATTTTCTCAGCCGCTTGCTTAACCTCATCAATGATAAAAGAAAGTTCTTCTTCTTCCGTGGTAAACTCGAAATATTTGATATCCGTATTCTTAAAATCTCTAACCGCCTCTAAAACCTTAGTTTTAACTCTTTCTTTCTCCGGAATCTGCCCTATTATCTGGGATGATATATTGATGATTTTATCGCTGGATCTGTAATTATTTTTTAGAACTACGGTTTTAAGGGAATCTGTCCTTTCCTCGAGAATCCTGAAATTTGTTAAGGTCGCACCCTGAAACCTGTAAATGGACTGGTCGTCATCGCCCACACAGCAGAGATTCTGTTTTTCTTTATCAAGAATTGAAAATATAAGCTCAAGCTGCGCGCCGTTTGTATCCTGATACTCGTCAACCATGATATATTTATACTTTTCCTCGAAATACCGTCTTAAATTTTCTTCTTTTTTCAAGGCATCGATTGCGATTAAGATCATATCATCAAAATCTTTTCTGCCTCTTTCATCAAAAAGTATGCTGCACTCCTCATTTTTGAGTTTTTCGTACTTATCGTAGATAATAGCTAATGCTTTGAGCCTTGATAAGTGTTTTTCTTCAAGGTTTATGCCGTCGGGGCTTAATGCTTTGATGTTTTTCTCAAGAGCATCGGGGGAAATGCCTTCATTCTTAAGCTCGCTTATCCTTTTTTGTATCTCGCCCAAATGTATATACGGCGCGCCGAACGGCTTTAAAGGCTCCACCCCTTTAACGTTATCCAGTATATATTCAAGAGCTTTAATTTTTTCAACATCCGTGATGTCTATTTTTTCGCCCACATATTTTATTGAATATTCGGATTCAAGAACTACGGAATTGGCAAAACTGTGAAAGGTTTCGACTTCCACGCTATACCCCTCATGGCCCACTATTTTTGCCAGACGGTCGCGCATGGCCCTTGCGGCGGCATTTGTAAAGGTAAGGATCAGGATGCTGTCCGGATCAATTTTCTTTTTAAGCAGGATATTTGCGGCCCTCACGGAAAGAAGCTGTGTTTTTCCTGTGCCGGGACCGGCAAGAACAAGAAGAGGGCCGTCTATAGTATCGACAACTTTCTTTTGTTCAGGATTTAAAATATCGTAATACTTTTGGAAAGAATCATTCTTCGCTTTTGTCATATCAATACTTATATCTTGTGGCCTTGTAACTTATCCCTTCGATATCTGAAATATCGCGTTCAATGCGAATATATTCGGCAGAAAATTTATGGTACCTTTCTGGGTAAGGAAAAATTTCTTCTCAATCTTGATGTTTTGCTCTCTGCAGAAAATTTCGAAATCTTTTATGCTGAGAAAGTGTACGTTGGGCGTATCATACCACCTGAAAGGAAGCGAAGGCGTAATGGGAACGTGACCGCCGAAAAATATCTGTAGTCTCGCGTTTAAATAACAGAAATTAGGAAAGCCCACAATTACCTTGTGTCCGATCCTCAAAGCCTCCAGTATCGCCTCTTTAGGATACTGAACCTGCTGCATTGTCTGATTAAAAATTACATAATCAAAAAATCTGTCAGGGTATTCCTTTAGGCCCGAATCAATATCTCCGTGCGATACGCTAAGGCCCTTCTCAACACATTTATAAATGGCCCGCTCGTTTATCTCAACTCCGCTGCCTGCAACTTCCTTGCTTGAAACAAGATATTCCAATAGATCGCCGTCGCCGCAGCCAAGATCCAAAACCTTCGCTTCGCGTTCTATAATTTCGCCGATAATTTTATGATCGACTCTTAAAGTTTCTTTTTTATCTTCCCGTGTCATTGTTTATCTGCCTTCTTAAATGTCCTCTCAAGAAAATGCTTAACCAGCTTTGTCTCTTCCTCAAACTCAAGAAGAAAAGCATCGTGGCCGTAATCGGAGCTTATTTCGCAATAAGTAACATCCGCCCCGTTCATTTTGAGGGCTTTTACAATTTCTTTCGACTGAAACGCGGGATAAAGCCAGTCGGAACTAAAAGCAATAACCAGAAAACTGGCCTTAGCTCCCTTAAAAGCATTAACCAACTTATCGTTCTTTGTTAAATCAAAATAATCCATCGCCTTGGTTATATACAAATACGAATTGGCGTCAAAACGTTTTACAAAGCTGTCCCCCCGGTACCTCAAGTACCCTTCCACCTCAAACTCCGAATTAAATTCGTACCCGTATTCTTTCCTCTTCATGGCTCTTCCGAACTTTTCTTCCATCGACTTATTGCTCATGTACGTTATGTGCCCTATCATTCTAGCAACCGCCAGCCCCGCTGAAGGGTGCGTTCTCTTATCGTAATAATCTCCGCCGTTCCATTCCGGATCCGCCATTATAGCCTGGCGTCCGACCTCGCTGAACGCTATCTGCTGGGCGGAATGCTTGTATGTCGT
>JBFZAV010000100.1:0-5750 GCA_041308745.1 Candidatus Omnitrophota bacterium
GAAATACTGGCTCTTTCGAATAAGGGAATAGAGAAAAAACTGGGCGAACATAAAAAAGAGCTTGTGCGGAAGATCGAAGAAAAGAATAGAAAACTTAAAGCTTAAAAAACTCGCGAGACTATGAAAACAATAAAACATATTCTTTTGGTCTGCACCGGGAACAGCTGCCGAAGTATAATGGCGGAAGGTTATTTGAAAAAAAGGATCAAGGAAGAAAAGCTGAAAGCTATCGAGGTAAAATCGGCCGGTACAGGAGCTTTTGACGGAGTAAAACCTCCGAAAGAAACAATAGCATGTTTAAAAAGCTCCGGGGTCGGGCCAGAGGGGCTGGAGGCAAAACGCATAACCAAAGAATTGATTGATTGGGCCGATATTATTCTTGTTATGGAAAATCTTCATAGAGATATTTTGCGGGATATGCGGCCGGATGCCAAAAGTAAAATATTTTTACTCGGAGAATATAATTCAAGCGGAATTAATTATATCCCGGACCCGATCGGAATGGGCGATACCTTTTATAATGAAACGTTCGATTTGATTAAAAAATCAGTAGAGGAGTTTATAAAATGGCTAAAAGTCTAGCGATAGGCGCTGATCACGGCGGGTACAAACTTAAAGAAGAATTAAAAAAGATGCTGGGGAGAATGAAATATAAGATCCAAGACGTCGGTACCGACTCTGAAGAGTCTTGCGATTATCCGGAATACGGATATAAAGTCGCAAAAAGCGTTGCCGGGAAAAAAGCAGAGAGAGGCATTGTCATATGCCGTTCCGGGATAGGTATGACAATAATTGCAAATAAGGTCCGAGGGGTAAGAGCGGGAAATTGTTCAAGCATTAAAGAGGCTGTATCTTCGCGCGAACATAACGACACGAATGTTTTATCGCTTGCCGCGGATAAAATAAGCACAGGCGAGGCAAAAAAAATAGTTAAGGCGTGGCTAAACACAAAAGCCCTTAAGGGCCGCCACTCGCGAAGAGTTGACCAGATAAAGAAAATTGAAAAAAAAGAGTTTAAATAGTTCGACAGTTCGTATGTCGTGTAGCGTACTATCGTATATCGCGCACGATATACGACATACGATCGACGATATACGAGTTTTAACAGGAGGCTAGATGAAAAATTTAAGAGCGGTTGATCCTGATATTTTTCAGGCTATATTGGACGAAACCAGACGCCAGAACGACGGCATAGAGCTGATTGCGAGCGAAAACTTTACGAGCCGCGCCGTTATGGAAGCGGTATCATCCACTTTGACAAATAAATATGCGGAAGGTTATCCTGCGGCAAGATATTACGGCGGTTGTGAGTTTGTAGACATTGTCGAAGATCTTGCGAGAGAAAGGGCAAAACTTCTTTTTGGCGCCGAGCACGCGAATGTGCAGCCGCACTCAGGTTCCCAGGCAAACATGGTCATATACTTTGCCATGCTCGAGATGGGCGCGACCGTTTTGGCTATGGATCTTTCCTGCGGCGGACACCTTACGCACGGACACAAGAAAAATTTTTCAGGTAAATATTTCAACATGGTTTTTTACGGGGTCAGCAAAGATAATGAACAGATAGATTTTAAAGAGGTGAGACAAAAGGCGCTGGAACACAGGCCCAAAATGATTATAGCAGGCGCGTCGGCATACCCGAGAACCATAAATTTTGCGAATTTTAAAGAAATAGCCGACGAAGTCGGCGCGATCCTCATGGTTGATATGGCCCATATAGCGGGGCTTGTCGCCGCAAAAATTCATCCGGATCCGGTAGCCGTATCGGATTTTGTGACTACGACTACGCACAAGACGCTTCGAGGGCCAAGAGCCGGAATGATACTGTGCAAAGAGAAATATGCCAAGGCGGTGGATTCAATGGTTTTTCCGGGCACGCAAGGGGGCCCCCTAATGCACGTTATAGCGGGAAAAGCGGTTGCGCTCCACGAGGCCCTGCAGCCGGAATTTAAGGAATATCAGAAACAAATAGTTAAAAACGCCGCGCGTCTTGCGGAAGAACTTAAAAAAAGATCCTTTAGAATCGTTTCCGGCGGAACGGACAATCATTTGATGCTGGTAGATCTTTCCGCCAAAGGTATAACCGGAAAGGAAGCGGAAAAATGCCTTGATGATGCAGGGATCACGGTTAATAAAAATCTTATTCCTTTCGACAAAGAAAAACCTTTTGTTACAAGCGGGGTAAGGATAGGAACGCCGGCGATAACGACGAGGGGCGCAAAAGAAAAAGACATGGCGCATGTTGCGGAGTTTATTGATAGAGCCATAAAGACCTGTGACGACGATAAAGGGCTTATAAAAGTGAGGGAAGAGGTGAGAGAATTTTTGAAAGAATTTCCTCTATATCCTGATTTACAGGCGGAGATGGAGGCTTTGAAATGATAGAGAAAAGGCCGCAAGGGATAGCGAGACCGAGCTGGGATGAATATTTTCTTAGTATCGCAAGACTTGTCTCCACAAGGTCAACATGTTTAAGGCGAAGGGTGGGAGCGGTTGTTGTTAAAGATAAGCAGGTTCTCGCCACCGGATATAACGGGGCGCCTTCGGGCATAGAGCACTGCGATAAGGTCGGGTGCCTAAGGGAAAAGCTAGGAGTTCCCTCAGGGCAAAGGCATGAGCTATGCCGGGCCCTGCATGCCGAACAGAATGCTTTTCTTCAGGCTGCAAGACACGGTACAAGCCTTGCGGGAAGCACATTGTACATTACGACACAGCCGTGCAGTATCTGCGCGAAGATGATAATAAACGTCGGGATAAAAAAGATCATAATCGAAGGCGATTATCCGGATGAACTTGCGCTGGAGTTTTTAAACGAGGCCGGCATTGAAATGGTGGTGATGAAAAAATGAGATGTCCCGGATGTAAAACATTGGATGACAAGGTTATAGATTCACGCATGAGCGCCGAAGGGAACAGCGTAAGAAGGCGCAGGGAATGCCTTAAATGCGGCAGGAGATTTACCACATATGAATATGTTGAAGAAGCGCCTCTAATGATAGTTAAAAGAGACGGCGTACGGCAGAGGTTCGACAGAGAAAAACTGAGGACGGGTATAATAAAAGCGTGCGAGAAGCGCCCGGTAAGCATGGATAAAATAGACGAGCTTGTCGATGAGATAGAAAGAGAGTGCCAGAAAAAAGCCGATAAAGAAGTTACATCAACCCAGATCGGCAAAACGGTAATGGAAAAACTTTACAATATTGACGAAGTTGCCTACGTCCGTTTTGCGTCAGTGTACCGCAGGTTCAAAGATGTGTCCCATTTTATGGATGAACTCAAAAAATTCCTTGAATAAAAAAATGATAACGAAATTTTATAACAGACATCAAAAATCAATATTTCAATTTATCAAATTCGGCATGATAGGCGGGTTCGGTTTTTTAATCGACATGAGTTCGGTAGTTATGTTTAAGAAACTTTTTGCCTTTCACACGCTTCTCTGCGGACTATTAGGGTACCTTATTGCAACTATTGCGGTATACAGCCTGAATCGAACCTGGACATTTAAGGGCAGCACGACAAGCGTTGTTTCGGGGTATATTCTTTTCTTTTCGGTTTACGGTGTCGGGCTCGCTGTAAGGCTTTTTATAATGTTTATGCTGGTAAGATTTACCGGTTTAGATAAGCTCGAGTGGGGCTTTCTTCTTATAAACGTCGTCGGCATTGCCTTCGCATCCATCTTTAATTTTATCGGATCTAAAAAAATAGTTTTCCGCTGTTAAAGACTGCTTAGCGGAACTTTTAGTTTTGATCTTCCCGCATTTTTCATAAACCAGTCATTCATTATTTCCATTTGTTTAATAGAAACAACGCGCTGTTTTAAATCAGCCTTGTTTTTCTCAAACTCTTCTTTGCTGGCGGGAATGATTGAATCAACCCTTACAATGATTATACCTCCGGCGACAGGTGCGGGCGCGAGGGCGGAACCTTCTTTGGCCTTTACAATTGCGGGGATTATGTCCTTTAACGGGCCGATACCCTCGATATATGTTTCAACCGAAACACCTTTTTCTTTTTGTATATTTCCTCCGGCATTTGCGGCAGAATCTTCCAATGAAACGTTTTGCCCGCTATAACTATTGTAGACAGCATCGGCCTTTTCTTTTGCGAGGACCATCGCCTTGGCATCACGCAGTTCCTGGGAAATTCTTTCCGTTACATCCTGAAATTCCAGCTGCTTTGGGGCGACTTCGTCTGTTTTGCGAAGGATGTATATAAAACCCTCTTCTCCGGTAGCCGCAACCGGCGGGCTGATCTGGCCCTTTTCCAACTCAAACGCCATTTGGTGCATTTCCTTGGAGAAGGCTATGCCCGGGATGAGTTCAGTTTTCGAGAATAATCCCGTTTTTCCATAGCGAACATTATTTTCAACGGCGATTTTCTCAAAGTTTTCGGGATCCGCGGTTAATTTCGGGTAAAGGGTTCTTACGCTCTCAACAATCTCGTCTTTTTTTGATGCATCGCCGAAAGGTATGGCGATATATTCAATATTGATTTTTTCCGGCGAAAGATAGTTGGCCTTGTTTGTCTTATAGTACTCGGCGGCTTCCTCGATGGTGACATCAACCTTGTCATTAAAATCAGCTTTACTTATAAAAACGTACGAAATATCCGCCTTGTCGTTGCCTGTCTTATAAATTTCTAAAAGCTCTTCATCTGTTACACTGATGTTTTTGAAAAGGGAATGCCTGAAAAGGCGAACCATTAAATTTTGTCTCACAAGCTCCTCAAACGAACGGGTTGTCATGCCGAAATTATTGCGGACTATAAGTTCGTATGTTTCTTTATTAAAAATACCGCCTCTCTGAAAAAGAGGGTGAATCGATAAAAAGCCCAAAAGGTCCTGGTCAGAAATATTTATTCCACTTTTTCTGGCGGCGGCAAGAAGAACAAGCCTTTCCCAGGCCATCTGATTTAAAAGAATTCTGTTCTGTAAAATTGCGTTTATAGAGTTAATATCGCCGTAATTAGAAAGAAGCACCTGGGCTTTTAATCCCTGGAGGCTCTCGGCAAAGTCTTCTACGCCTATGCTTTTACCGGCCACGGTGCCTATGGATTGGGGGGCGTTAAACAAACTCTCAGCGCCCCAGAGAACAAAAGCGGGTATTATGATGATAAGAATGCCTATAAACGTGCGTCTTGCAAATTTCTTGCTTCGTAAAATATTTAGCACCATGATAAGTTTTCCTTTCTGTTTTTTTAAACATTCTACAAGCAATGATGGTTCTTATCAAGCACAAAAAGCTGTGACAAAGTTCGTGTGGCGGGACCTGTCACGGTAAAGCGTTCGTGGGCCCCTCCGCCCGGTGTGGATCCTCCCGCTCACGCTTTTACCGTGCCACCCGCCATCCGCCACACGGGCTCTTGCCCCAAGCTGCTTTCCGTGCTATTATTCTTTTAAATAGAGGAGAGCGGCATGGACAAAATTAAGGAAATTGCAAAGTATGGAAAACTTCTTCACGAAAAAAACCTTGTTATCGGGGAAGGCGGCAATATAAGCGTTAGAGACAAAGAGAATCTCATTATTAAAAGACGATGCGCCGATATGTCAAAATGCCTGGAAGAAGATTATGTAAGTGTATCTTTTCACGAGGCTGAGTCCAAAAAGAACATTCTAAGCACGGAAACACCTTTTCATGTCGCTTGTTATAAAGCCAAAGAGGATATTGGCGCTGTTATCCACGTTCATTCGCCCTATATGGTGGCGGCATCTATGAAAACGGACAAGCTGGAAGACATTTCGTATGAGT
>JBFZAV010000101.1:0-6812 GCA_041308745.1 Candidatus Omnitrophota bacterium
CTTAGTATTATTTATCAGCTTTGTAGGCGTTTCCGTGAGGTTTTTTGGGGCCTGGGTGGGAGTCAATCTAACCACTATATCAAAATCTAACCGCACCCCTATAGCCATAGCGCATACCCCCGGCGGAGCGATGGAAATAGTTATCGGTATGCTGGCTCTTAAATATAATTTAATAACCGAGACAGTATTTGTGGCGATTGTATTTGGCGCGCTTATTTCTTCAATAATCATAGGGCCCTGGTTCGGCCATTCCATAAGAAAAAGAAAAAAAGTCAGCATACTGGAATATTTTTCGCACAGTGATATTTTGGCTCAAATTAAATCTGACAATAGAGACAAGGCCATACGCGAACTTTGTGAGCTGGCGGAAGGCCATGAAGATACGCCTGACCTTGACGATATTTATGACGCTGTGCTTAAACGCGAGAACACCATGGGAACAGCGATAGAGGAAGGTGTTGCCGTGCCCCATGCAAGGTTTAAGGCAATGAGAAGACCGGTAATTATTTTTGGAAGATCACGCTATGGTATAGAATGGAATTCTCCGGATGGTAAACTATCAAATTTTATTTTTCTAATATTAACTCCTGAAAAAGATGACATTCAGGTTCAGATTTTGGGCATAATTGCGAAAGCTATGAGCGATCAAAAAAACAGGGATGCCATATTACAGGCCAAAGAATCCCATGAAATGTGGGAGACACTGCAAAAAACGTTTACCGATAAGCATGTTATTAGAAAATGAGGCTAAAAAAATGAAGAAGAAATTAAAAATGGATGCGGTTGGATCAAGAGTGGATAGGAAGGTTTATTTTCTGGCGGGAATGCTTATTATTATTACCGTCGCCATAATCGCATTTAAGGTTATTCATGGGGGCAGTAACGTTTATCCGGCAAAAGACGTATCCTTATGGAAGGTTAATATTGCTTTGGATATGGCAGGAAAGGGAGGGTCCAGCAGAATAAAGATGTATCTTCCTAACAGTACTGACCGTCAAATTATTTATAACAGTCATTTTTCTAACGGCGGTCTTGATTTTTCGATGGAAGAGAAGGCCTGGACCGGAAACCTTATAGGCACATGGCATGCCAACATATTAGACGGTGTAAAACAGGTGCAGTATGAATTTTCAGTTCAAACAAAAAGCCGGATTTTCTCTATACCCGCTAATTTAAGGTTATCCAATAATTTGATTGCAAGTTATCCCCCGGAAATAGCAAAGTGGCTCGTACAGTCGGAACTGATACAGAGTAAGGATGAGCTGATAACTGAGAAAGCGAAAGAGCTGATAGGAAAGAAGAAAAATATTTATTACGTCAGCAGAAAACTCTACGATTTTGTAAGAGATGATATTGTTTATAAATCGGAAAAGGGGAGCCGCGACGCAAAAGAAACCCTGGAGAAACTTGAGGCTGATTGCGGAGGAAAGGCAAGGCTTTTTGTCGCCATGTCGAGGGCTGTTGGAATTCCATCAAGAGTAGTGGGGGGAATAATACTTGATAATAATGTAAAAAAGATAACGCATGTGTGGGCAGAGAGCTATATAGGCGGCCAGTGGATCCCGTTTGATGTTGTAAATGGATATTTCGCCTTTATACCCGCCAATTATCTTGAGATATACAGGGGCGATAATTCCTTATTCAGACACAGGGGGCTTGTTTCTTTCGAATGGGTATTTATCGTAGGCACTACAAAGATTCCGCCTGTTGACAATGCGTGGTCACTGTTTATTTTTCCGGGTCAGCTGCAAAATATGATAAACATACTTCTTTTGATACCTTTGGGCGCTTTGGTTATAGCCTTTTTCCGAAATATTGTGGGCATTACAACTTTTGGGACATTCGCGCCGATGCTTTTGGCATTTGCTTTTTTTGAAACCTCCATGGGCTACGGCATTTTAATCCTTGTAAGCATGATACTTTTCGGGTGGGTCTTAAGAAAAATTCTGGACAATATGAAAATACTCTTTATACCTAAAATTTCCATTATCTTAAGCTCAATAGTGCTTCTGGTGCTTGTTCTAATGATGCTTGCGGTTCAAATAGGCGAAAGGAAAATATACTATGTTACGATATTTCCTCTTGTAATAATTTCCTGGATGATCGAACGTTTTACGGTTGCGCAGATTGAAGACGGAACAAAAACAGCTATCAGCACGATGATTGGAACCATTGTCGTGGCGGTGGCTTTGTATTATGTTTTAAACATACGTACTTTACAGACATATCTTTTTTCATTCCCGGAGCTTATACTCGTTGTTATTGCGCTGCTTTTACTTATAGGACGATATGCGGGTTTAAGGGTTGTTGAGCTCTGGAGGTTTAAAGAACTTTTAAAAAAGGCGGCTAAGCGTTAACATGAAAGAAATGGATACTCTAAGAGGGGCCGGTGTCCTTGGGATTAACCGTCGTAACAGTAATTACATTCTTGGCTTTAACCCCAGGAAACTTTATCCCCTTGTAGACGATAAGCTTAAGACAAAAGAACTCTTGGAAAAAAACGGCATTCCGATCCCCAAGATGTATTTTGCTATAAGAGACAATTTTGAGCTCAGAAAATTTAAACAGATACAGGCGCTTGATGAATTTGTTTTGAAGCCGGCGAAAGGCACGCAGGGCAGGGGCATACTCGTAATAAGAAGCCGCGAGGGCGAAAATTGGATTGAAAGCAACGGAAGCCAGATGACATTTACTGATTTAAAATACCATGTTTCCAACATACTGGTAGGGTTATATTCTTTGGGAGGGAACACGGATGAAGCCTATGTTGAGTATCTTATCAAGACCCATGAAATTTTTTCTAAAGTTAGCTATCGGGGCGTGCCGGATGTAAGGGTAATAGTTTACAAGGGTATTCCGGTTATGTCGATGCTTAGGTTGACTACAAAGGAGTCGCGTGGGAAGGCAAATCTTCATCAGGGCGGTGTCGGGGCGGGCGTTAAAATGAGTAATGGATGTACCTTTGGCGGGGTTTGTCACGACAAGAGCGTTGAGCGCCATCCGGACACCAACGAACCGATAGGCGGTATTATTGTTCCTTTTTGGGACGAAATACTTGATATCTCAATAAAAACTTACAAGATTTTCGGGCTTGGATATTTTGGGATAGACTTTGTTGTTGATCAAAAGCTGGGGCCATTGGTGCTTGAACTTAACGCAAGGCCGGGCCTTAGCGTCCAGATAGCTAATAGATGCGGCATCCTGCCGAGACTTGATTTTGTCGATTCTTTCGGAGAAAAAACAGAAGAAATGTCCATAAATGAAAAAATGGACATAACAAGAAATCATTTTTAGCAAGTCCAACTCAAACACAATCCGGCCGGATAGAAACTATAATTTATAAGGAGGATACAGGTGACCACATTTTGGCTGATAATGTTCCTGGCTTTAGGCATTTCTTTCTTATGTTCAATATTAGAGGCCTGTCTTTTGAGCCTGTCTCTTGCGGATATCGCAAGAATATCCGAAAAGCGGCCGCTGGTGGCCCAGACATGGAAAATTTTCAGGGAGAATATACAGAGGCCGATCACCGTTATACTCATAATTAACACACTTGCGCATACAATAGGAGCGTCCCTTTCCGGAGCGAAGTTCGATCAGCTGTTCGGCACAAAATGGGTACTTGTATTTTCGCTTGTTTTTTCGTTTGTTATGATACAGTGGACTGAAATTCTTCCCAAGACGCTGGGAGTAAAATACAATAAACGCATTGCCGTTATGGCGGGGATACCGCTAAAATATCTGATAAAAATATTTACGCCTTTTGTAAATGTGGTCCAGTTTTTAAACAAGCCCTTTGCCAGAAAGAAACAGACGGACTTTGAGACAAGCGCGGTGGAAGACATATCGGTTCTTGCCAAGTTTGCCGCGATCCAGAAGATAATCAGCAAAGATCAGGAAAGGATACTGGCGCAGACAATAAATCTTCCACGGCTTAAAGTGAGCGATATAATGGTTGGGAAGGATGAAATAAAATTTCTCTCAACGAAAATGTCCCTTATGGACGCGTTACTGGAAGCCCATATACATCACCATACGAGGCTTCCCCTTGTGGAAGGTGATAATAGAGATAATGTAATAGGTTACGTTAACTTTAAGGATATAGTAAGCGCTCTTCAGATAAACCCCAAAGATCCGTCTCTTAAAGGGATATGCAGGCCGATTTTGGATGTTCGGGACGATGAGCAGGTGTCGGTTCTTCTTAATCAGCTTACCAGAAGATATCAGCATATCTCGATAGTTAAGGATTCCGGCGGAAAAGTTAAGGGGCTTGTTACCCTTGAAGACGTAATCGAAGCGATAGTGGGTGAGATGCACGATGAATATGATATTCTTCCCGTATATTTTTACAAAATCGCGGCAAACAGATATCTTGCCGGAGGAGGCATCAGCCTTAAGGTTTTACGCGAAAAAACCGGCCTGGAACTGCCGGATACCGAACAAACGCTGAACGAGTGGTTTCTAAAGTTTTTAGATAAGGTACCGAGGGCGGAAGATAACATATTGCATGCGGGCAGCAGGTTTATCGCCAGAAAAGTCAGACGGTCGAACATTTTTGAAGTTATTATCGAAATCGGCGGTGGTAAAGAAATATAGGGCCGAACAGGTATTATTTCCAAGGAGGAAGGACGTGGCAAATTCATTTTTGTATGTAGTAATTGGCGCTTTTGCCGGGATAGTGAGCGGCCTGATAGGCATAGGAGGCGGCATTATAATTGTGCCATGCCTTATTTTCATTTTTGGTTTCTCACAGCACGCGGCGCAAGGAACTACTTTGGCGATGTTAATACCGCCAATAGGCATACTTGCGGCTTTGACGTATTACAAACAAGGTTATGTCAATCTTCCGGTAGCAGGGTTAATATGTTTAGGTTTTGTATTAGGGGGCTATTTTGGGGCAAAAATTGCCGTTGGCCTTAGCGAAGTTGTTCTTCGCAAATTTTTCGGCGTTTGTCTTTTGGCAATTGCCGGGTACATGATAATTAAATAAAAAAGCGAACACCCTTTATCGTTGACAGCCGGAGTTAATACGGATATCCTGATATTAATCGGCGCCACTTTTGTTTTTATTCTTTTCACGTTTATGGGTAAATGCCGGATAATTTTTCTTATTAAAAGGGGATAGATTAAATGAAAAAAATTTTTAACTGGCAAACAGTTTTTGCGATACTTCTTGTTCTTTTATGCGTGTTTTTTTATCTACTGCACTATTACATTTTTAAAGACGCGCATCATATTTTTCTGTATCTAATAGGCGATATCGCCTTTTTGTTTTTGGATGTTCTTATTGTGATGCTGGTTCTTCATCGTTTGCTTACATACAGAGAAAAACAGTCAATCTTAAAAAAGCTTTACATGGTAATAGGAACATTTTTTAGCGAGGCCGGGACGGAGCTCTTACGAAAATGCTCCCAGTTTGATCCGGCTCTTGCCGCGCTTTGCAAGCAACTTGTAATAACGAAGGATTGGCCGGATAAAGAGTTTGCCAGGGTAAGAAAAAGTATAAAGGATTATGAACTGACAATAGATTCCAAGCGGGGCAATCTTGCGGAAGTGAAAGAATTTTTAGTAGGGAAAAGACCTTTTTTGCTTAATTTACTTGAAAACCCAAACTTGCTTGAACATGAGAGTTTTACGGAACTATTGTGGGCCGTTTTTCATTTAACGGATGAATTGGCGCATAGGCGTGACTTGGCCAAACTGCCGGATACCGATTACCAGCATTTGTCGGGCGACATCAGGCGCGCATATCAGCAGTTGATTTTGCAGTGGCTTGATTACATGAAACATTTAAAGCAAGATTATCCATATCTCTTTTCATTGGCAGTAAGAACAAACCCGTTTGATTTAAACGCGTCCGTAGAAGTGAAATAAATAGAGCGTGCCGGAGGAGTGGTAAATGAATACTAGAAGTTCTAAAGCAAGCCATGTTACGTGGGTCGGGCTTTTCATCAATATCGTCTTAACCTCTTTTAAATTGATGGCCGGTATAGCTGGTAAAAGCGCGGCTATGATTGCCGATGCTTTTCATTCTCTTTCGGATTTTGGTACGGATATCGTAGTGTTGTTTGGTTTTAGAATTGTTGATAAACCCATAGATAAAAGCCATGATTACGGACATGGCAAGGTGGAGACTTTAGCTTCAGTGATTATAGGTGTGGTATTATTCGCGGTAGGAGTAAAGATCTGCTGGGCAGGACTTTTTGAGGTTTATAAGTTTTATCAAGGCCAGTTAATCCCACGGCCGGGAATGATCGCGCTTTATGCCGCCATAATTTCCATAATAAGCAAAGAATGGCTGTATCGTTATACTTTAAAAGTCGGAAAAGATATTAGAAGTCAGGCGGTTATTGCAAACGCATGGCATCATAGATCAGATGCTTTTTCCTCTATTGGAACCATGGTAGGAATAGGAGGCGCGATAATTCTTGGCGAGAAGTGGCGCATTCTCGACCCTATAGCTGCGGTTGTGGTAAGCTTTTTTATTATAAAAACGGCCATTGCAATTTCAATGGAGGGGTTTAACGAATTGTTAGAAGCATCTTTAAGCGATAAAACGGAGAATGAGATTTTAGATATCGTTCATTCGGTTCCGGGAGCCAGCATACCGCATAACTTAAAAACGCGCAAAATAGGCAACTGTATTGCTATGGAGATGCACATAAAAGTGGATAAGGACTTAAATATTACGGAAGGTCACGATATTGCGACAAAGGTAGAGAAAAAAATAAAGGAAACATTCGGAGGGGATGTTTTTGTTTCTATCCATATTGAACCGCTGGGATAAATATTGAACTTGATTTTGGGGGAAA
>JBFZAV010000102.1:0-3759 GCA_041308745.1 Candidatus Omnitrophota bacterium
TCTATTCCATTCTAAGATCTGATGCCCTCTGCCTTCAAAATATGCCCGGACTTTTTCTTTATCGTATTTTAACAGGTCTTCAAGAATAGGCACTAATAACGAAAGAACATTTTCGGATATCACGCTTCTTCGGCAGATATGCCCCATATAAGGTGAAGGAGAAACGGTTATCGGGTAACCGTTGTAGGACATGATATGTAACATAACATGGACATCGCTTGAACCATCCCCCACATATATTATGGCGTCCCTGGGGACATTCTCTTTTTCCTTCAACATGTCGAGAGTGGCTACTTTCGCATGCCCGGCATTAGTCCTTTCAACATCCTCGACTACGCCATTTTTATAATAAAAAGTCGTGCCAAAAACGTTGTCGGCGGGTAAAATGTGTTCTACCGCTTTTTCAACGCACTCTTTAGGCGCCGCAGATACTATGTAAGTGCTGAAACGGTAATCGTCAATTCCTTCGGCAAGAATCTTCATCAGCTCCTGAACGCCCTTCTTCAGGCCGACCTCTTTTCCTACTTGATAAAGAAGGTCTTTGCTTACTTTTCCGACATAATCAGGATCCTCAGTTATTAAATGTGCGAGTTCTCCGCCAAGTTGTACAATGTTTCTACGTTGTATCTCTTGGATCTTCTGGTCGAATCGTTCAGGGGATATCCCCAATTTTGAACTTAGTATATACCCCACATCTCCCGTAGAAAGTGTCTTGTCAAAATCGGAGACAAAGAGAAGTTTTTTCTTCATTTTAGTGTACTCCACCTTTTTCTGATAGAAATCCTTTTACCACACGGCGGGAAAAAGTCCTAATTTCGACTATTCCGTAAGTGCGTTTATTAATTTGCGTCCATTAGTTTACCACTCGGGCAAATAAATAACAATATAATTTTTAGGAGGGTATACGCCCTTTGGACAAAAGTTTTATTACCCACAGCATTGGTACTCTAAATAATCTCTGCGGCTTTGTTTGCGGCCTGTTCAAAGCGCCGGTAGCAATTATCGCGGCCGATAATGTCCAAGATGCCCATCTTCTCCAAAAAGGTTCTAGGCTGAACCTCGAGACCGGAAAACATAAGAATTTTTTGTTTCTCTTTAAAGAGTATCGCGAGTTCCTCGAGCGCCAATGCGCCCGTCGTGTCTATTTCAGGTACACGGTGCATCCTTAAAATAAGAACCTTAAAATCACCGTGCTTTTCCGTCGATTTAAGAAAATTGCTGCTTGCGCCGAAAAAAAGCGGCCCGTTCAGCTGAAAAACCAAAACCTTGTTCTTTGCCTCGCGATCCAACTTCATTCTCCATGTTTCATCCGCGACCCATGATTTATCCAGATCGTTGAGCGTAACTATATCAATATTTAAAAGGTCGCCCATCCTTTTGACAAAAAGGACGCAGGCCAAAAGAAGGCCTATTCCCACCGCCGCCATTATATCCACGGTGACAGTGAGAAAAAAGACCACAATTATTATTGCCGCGTCAAACTTGGGTATCTTGAATATGCTTCTTAATGTCTTAAAATCAATGATATCAATGGCCGCCTTAAATAGTATCGCCGCAAGACAAGCAACTGGTATATACTTTAGCCATTTGCCGGCTACAAGCACGGCTGTAAGAACGAATAACGCGCTTACCACGCCGGATAGAGGCGTCCTGCCGCCCGCTTTAATATTCACCAGCGTCCTGATATCAGCGCCAGCCCCCGGCAGGCCGCCGAACATACCTGAAATAAAATTACCTATTCCCTGGCCCATAAGCTCCCGATGGCTGTTGTGCCTCACGCGAGTTATCCTCTCCACAACTATCGAGGTCATAAGGGTGTCCAGTAACCCAATGACTGCCAGTGTCATTGCCGGAGCGACTATCATTCTAAACATATCCAAACTTAGTACAGGCATTTTGAATAATTCCGGCAGCCCCATAGGTATATCGCCTATAAGCGGTATATTAAGCCTGAATAAAAGCGCAATAGCCGTCCCGACAAGAAGCCCTGAAAGCGTTCCCGGTATTTTTTTGAATATCTTTGGCAAAAGATATATAAGCGTAAGTGTTATCGAAGACACAAAAAATGCGGCATAATTAATGTTCCTGATTGTTTGCGGAATAGACTTGATGGCAGTATCGATATCGCTGTACCCGGCAAGTCCCACAAAGGGATTAAGCTGTATAAGCAATATGATAACACCCAAGCCGCTTAAAAAACCCGATATGACCGGATACGGCATGTACTGGATATACTTTCCGGTCTTAGTAAAACCTAAGATTATCTGAAATATTCCGCTTAAGGCTATAGTGGCGAAAATGACCGGAAGGCTCTGGCCGCTAGATATAGCCACTGCCGCCACGATAAGCGCCATCGGCGCAGTCGGGCCGCTTATCTGCGCCGGGGTTCCTCCGAAAAGCGAAGCAAATAGCCCTACGAACACCGCGCCGTAAAGACCTGCCTTTGCCCCCAGCCCCGATGCTATGCCTAAAGCCATGGCAAGAGGCAAAGCAACTACTCCGACGGTTAACCCGCCTACCAGATCGAGCGGAATATTCCGCCCCAGCATCTTAAAATTCGGCAACGGATTAAAATCGGAAAAATACTCTTTAAGCTTCGACATCGCAACCTCTCCCATTCTTCCAATCCGGAATGTATTATCTCGCACTTGTACCGATTAGTTTCCTTACCTCCATATTAACCAAACAAATAAATAAGCGGCACTAACGGCCGCTAAGGTAAACGGCAGACCGATCTTTATAAAATCACTAAATTTAACTTCATACCCTTCTTTTTTGAGTAAAGAACAGGCAATTATATTTGCCGATGCTCCGATAGGAGTAATGTTGCCGCCTACGCTGGAGCCGATAAGAAGACCAAAAAGAAACATCGATGGGTTTATATGAAGTTTATCGGACATAGAAACCGCGACCGGCAGCATTGCGGCCAAAAAAGGCACATTATCAATAAATGCCGACAGAAACACCGATAAAAAAACTATTACGGTATATCCTAGAAAGATATTCCCGCCGATCATCCCCGAAAGCAGGTTTGCGATTTTTTCGATCCAGCCCGTCGCAGTAATGCTTCCAACCAAGACAAAAATCCCCACTAAAAAGAAAGTAGTTTCCCAATCAAGTTTTTTGATCCCCTTGATAAAAGAACCCTTGTTTGCAAATTTCTCCCAAAAAATAGCGGTTATTCCAAAAATCATGCAAATAATCCCTGCCATATAAGAGAAACCCGTATCGAAAAATGAAGAAAACGCAAGGATCACGATCAAGCCCACCAAAAGCACTGTCGGAACCCAGGATCTTACTTTTTCTATAGGAATAATTACCGGTTTCTCCCGGTTTTTCCGAAAGATCCGGTATAAAACCAAAAAGGATACAAGCGCGCCCAGTTCTATGGCAAAGAAAATACTGGGCTTCCCCTGATAGAAAAAGAAATCCATAAAGTTCATCTTAGCGAATCCGCCTAAAAGCATGCTCGGCGGGTCACCAATAAGCGTAGCAGCCCCCTGAAGATTGCTGGAGACAGCAATCCCGATCATCATATTCATGGGATTAATCTTTAATTTTTTGGCCAATGATAAGGCGACTGGCGCAACTATTAATACCGTGGCAACATTCTCAACAAACGCGGAAATGAAACCCGTCATTAAGCAAATAAACAAAATGGCCCAGCATGTATTCTTAGCTTTATCAACAATGATCTCCGCCAAATATGCCGGCACGCGACTCTCCATGAAGATATCAGCAAGAATGAGCGTCCCAACA
>JBFZAV010000103.1:0-2651 GCA_041308745.1 Candidatus Omnitrophota bacterium
GCTATGCCTTTAAAGCTATTCAATAGCGGCCGTGTTATTGAAGCATCTGACGGGCCGTCATTGTTAACCCCCACAAGAGGTTTAAGAACGCTTCCGCCCTGAACTTCATGATCATATTGTCTTATGATCCATTCCTTGCTGCAAACGTTCCAAGAGGACAAAATACCCAAAAGATCATTTGTTAAATCTTTTTTTTCAGATTTTTTAATGCCCTTGCTCTGCGTTTTATGCCGCCACTCGGCTTTTCTTGTAATTTTCGGTATGCCGTCGTGTATAAATGCCATATCAATATCGGCAACGGTATGACCTTTATACAAAAGCTTTAATTTTTTTGTTTTGGTAAATTTGCCTATTACAATTGCTTCGACATTTTCGCTTTCAAATATCGCTAATAATTTCTTTAATTTTTTTGGTTTCACGGCAAGCACCATTCTTTCCTGCGCTTCCGATACCCATATTTCCCAGGGTTTCAACCCTTCATATTTAAGAGGGACTTTGTCGAGGTAAACCTCGGCGCCGGTCTTTTCGCCCATTTCGCCCACCGCGCTCGAAAATCCTCCCGCCCCGCAGTCCGTTATGGCCTCATAGAGCTCCATGTCGCGCGCCTTGATTATTGTATCAACCATTTTCTTTTCCGTTATGGGGTTACCAATCTGTACGGCTGTCGAAGAAATCGTTTCGGATTCATGAGTGAGTTCCGCTGAAGAAAATGTCGCGCCGTGAATGCCGTCCCTGCCGGTTCTTCCTCCGACCGCAAGGACAAGATCTCCCGGTGATACTTTTTTGGTGGAATATTTCTTTGGCATTATGCCCACGTTCCCGCAGAAAACCAAGGGGTTCCCCATATATCTTTCGTCAAAACATACCGCGCCGTTAACGGTCGGTATCCCCATTTTATTGCCATAATCCCTTACTCCGCTAACTACGCCCTTCAGCACGCGTTTTGGGTGTAAAGCCCCTTTTGGAACCTTTTCAAGCGGCATGTCCGGAATACCAAAACAGAAAACATCAGTATTTATTATGGGCTTTGCCCCGCGGCCCGTTCCCAGAGGGTCTCTTATTACTCCGCCTATCCCTGTTTCGGCCCCGCCATAAGGCTCAAGCGCCGACGGATGATTGTGAGTTTCGACTTTAAAACAAATATTGTTTTTTGAATCAAATTCAATTATGCCGGCATTATCCTTAAAAACAGAAACGCACCAGGATCTATTAAGATCGCGCGTGACTTTCATTACGGTTTCTTTTAAAAGATTTTTAATTAATTTGCCGTTATAGCGAATGGCTCCCATCATGGTTTTATGTTTGCAGTGTTCGCTCCATGTCTGGGCTATAGTTTCGAGTTCACAGTCGGTGGGGTTACGCTTTAAACTTTTAAAGTGCGTCTTTATGGCTTTCATTTCGGTCAAATTAAGATAAAGCTGGCCTTTGATGCTTAATTTTTTAAGATCATTATCGTTTGCGTCCAAAATATTTACTTGTACTTTTTCAAATTTATATGGCTTTAAATCTTTGACCGGATTATCGTCTTTTACAACATGCTGTATGATTTTATTGTAAAGAAGCTTTTCGGTAATTTTATCAAGTTCTTTTCTCGTTAATTTTCCGTAAATTACGTACTTCTTTGAGGTGCTAACATTTGTGATGCCTTTAATAGAGCTGTCCAAAACCGCCTTGACAACACTTTGCTGCACGGGATCCATTACGCCGGGGTTATAGGCGATTTCAACGATATGGGCATTACTTCCGTGAACCTTGAATGGCTTCGGAAAGGAATATTCCTGGGAAACCTGGTCAGTCAGGATATTATGAGCTACTTTTTTTATTTGTTTGGCAGAAAAATTTCCCCTAAAGGTATATACCTGAATATATTCGGCATCTTTTACGGTTTTTATTCCTATATCCAGAATATTTTTTTTCAAGCCTTCCGCTACGGCATCAAAAATGTATTCTTTATCCTTTACTTCAACTCTTGCGTATTTCATACACCCATCTTTCTTTTTAAAGTACTTTCGCTAGCGACTGGCAGCCAGCGACTAGCGACTAAATTATTCCCATTCTATAGTGCTTGGCGGTTTCGAACTTATGTCGTAAACTACACGGTTTACACCTTCGACCTGGTTAATTATGCGGTTTGACATCTCTCCGAGAATTTCATAAGGTATCTTTGCCCAGTCCGCGGTCATGCCGTCCACGCTGGTGACTGCCCTTACAACCGCTGTATTCTCGTATGTTCTCGAGTCGCCCATTACCCCGACGCTTTTTATCGGTAAGAGAACTCCGAAAATCTGCCATGTTTTGGAATAGATGTCCTTTTTCTTGGCGACGTCAATAATTACCCAATCCACTTCACGAAGTATATCAAGCCTTTCTTTTGTAATGGAACCCAGAATTCTTACGGCGAGACCCGGTCCCGGGAATGGCTGCCTTCCTGTTATTTCCTTTGATAACCCCAGTTCCGCCCCAACCTCCCGCACCTCATCTTTAAAAAGATCGCGCAAAGGCTCCACAAGTTTAAGCCCCATCTTCTTTGGCAGGCCCCCTACATTGTGATGGCTCTTAATGGTTTTGCTAGGGCCGCCAAAAAAGGATTGAGACTCTATAACGTCCGGATACAAAGTTCCCTGGGCAAGGAACTTGGCATTTTTTATTTT
>JBFZAV010000104.1:0-2615 GCA_041308745.1 Candidatus Omnitrophota bacterium
CCTATGCCGCATGCCATGTAGGCATCGAGAGAAACCTGCGCCTTTATTCCCTGTTTTTGTGAAACCTCTGCCACTTCTTTAAGCATGGGTCTTGGCCCGCAGGCGAAGATCGTATATCGTATATCGTCTTTCGTATGTCGTAGCCTCTCTTTCAGCAAATCCGTCACAAAACCTTTATGGCCCTTGGAGCCGTCATCTGTGGCTAAACGTGTTTTTGCCCCGCATTTTTTAAATTCATTTGCGCATAAAACTTCTTCGCCCAAACAAGCACCCACAAAACACTCTGTGTCTACATTCCTTTCTCTAAGCTTCTGGGCTAGGGCAAATAAGGGAGCTACTCCGTGTCCGCCTCCAACCAAAAGCGCCTTTGTCCCTTTTGTCATTTTCCCTGTTTCAAAACCGTTCCCAAGAGGCCCTATTATGTTTAGGGGTTCACCTTTTTTTCTTTCCGACAAAAGCTCCGTTCCCTTCCCCACAACTTTATATAAAAGTCTGATTCCGTTTTTGGTCCTGGCGTGAATGGCCAGCGGTATTCTTAAAAACGGATCAAGATTTCTGGGTGATACCCTTACTTCAACAAACTGCCCGGGCAAAAAGTTTGCGGCTATCCACGGCGCATTAAGCTCTATGGTAAAAAACTGTTTGGCCGTTTTTTTGTTAGAGATAATTTTGCAGTCTAAAGCTTTTTTCTTTGCGCTCTTTTTTGTCCGCATAATATTTTTCGACTTGGATTTATTGAGATGATGTCTTCTAGTAATAATATTAATACCTATATGCTTTGTCAAGGATGAACTTGCGGGAACGGGAATTGCCTTGTCTTTTTGCGGACTCTTCTTTCGAAAAGAGACAGTGTTTTTATTGGCGGAGAATTTCTCCTTCTTTCAGTACACGCCTTCCCCCTGCAATCACTTCTTCTACTAGCCCCTTCATTTTCCAGCCGATAAACGGGGAGTTTTTTGACAATGACTCTATTTTTCCTTCTTCGTATATCCATTCTCTGGTTGGATCGATTATTATCAGATCTGCTATGGCGCCTTCCGCTAAAGTACCTCTATCGTACCCGAGTATTTTAGCCGGGTTTGTTGCCATCTTGCTGATGAGCTCGCTCCAGGTTAAATATCCTTCTTCGACAAGCTCTTGAATCGCAAGTGACAGCGCGGTTTCGAGGCCTATCATGCCGAACGGGGCATAATCAAACTCCATATCCTTTTCGCTTTCAAGATGAGGCGCATGGTCCGTCGCAATAACATCGATTGTTCCGTCTTTAAGGCCTTTTTTCAGCTCTTTTATGTCTTCTTCGCTTCTTAGCGGAGGATTTACCTTAAGCCTTGTATCGTAGCTTTGTAAGGCTTCATCTTTTAACGTAAAGTGGTGCGGGGTTACCTCGGCAGTAACCTTTACTCCTTCTTTCTTCGCTTTTCGTATAAGATTTACGCTTTCGGCCGCGCTTACATGGGCAATGTGAAGCCTTGCGTTTGTGAGTTGGGCAAGCTGAATATCCCTTTCAACTATTAAACTTTCCGCTTTTCGCGGCATCGGGGATAAGCCAAGAACCGTCGACCAGTAACCCTCGTGCATTACGCCGTCTCCGACCAGTTTTTTATCTTCGCAGTGCGATATTATAAGGGTGTCTAGCATTGAAGCGTATTCGAGAGCTTTCCTCATAAGAATCGTGTGTCCGACAGAATCGCCGTCGTCTGAAAAAGCCAGGCAGAATGCCTCTTTAAGTTCAGCCATTTCTGTTAATACTTCGCCTTTTCTGTCCTTTGTAATGGCCCCGATCGGTATGACATTACCCAAATTGCATTTTTTTGCTTTTTCGATTATGAATGCCGCCTGGGCCTGATTATCGCATGCCGGATTTGTATTCGGCATTGCGCAAACCGTCGTAAAGCCGCCCTTAATTGCCGCCTTAAGTCCGGTATAAATTGTTTCTTTCTCCTCATATCCGGGCTCTCTCAAGTGTGTATGCATGTCTATGAGCCCCGGGGCAACAATTTTTCCTTCCGCATTTATAACAGTTTTAGCATTTTCCTTTATTCCCTTTGCAACTTTTTCTATTTTGCCGTCCTTAATAAGGACGTCTTCGACTTTTTCTTTTCCTTGCGAAGGGTCAATTACAAGCCCATTTTTTACTAATATTGACATTTTTACTCCACTTTTACCTTGTTTTTTATGATTTTTTATTGATACGCCTCTATTTTAGCCAGATATTTGTGTCTCGTTCTCCATTTCCTTAATTTGGCTCACCAAAAAAAGCACCGCCATTCTTACTGCCACACCGTTTGTTACTTGATCCAAAATTACAGAATATTTGCCGTCTGCAACATCATGACTAAGCTCTACACCCCTATTTATTGGTCCTGGGTGGAGGATAAGTACATCTTTTTTGGCATATTTTGCTAGCTTTTCCTTTCTTACCCCAAAGCACTTCACATATTCCCTTGTGCTTGGGAAATTTTGCTCTTTTTGCCTCTCAAGCTGTATCCGGAGAACATTTAATACGTCGGCCCCCTCTAGCGCCTCTTTAAGATCGTATGTGACTTTCACCCCCATTTTCTCTATTTCTTGGGGCATCATTGTTTTCGGTCCGCATACAGTTACATTGGCCCCCA
>JBFZAV010000105.1:0-2488 GCA_041308745.1 Candidatus Omnitrophota bacterium
ATTTTTCTTTAAATCGCGGAGGAATTTTCCAATGTCCTTCTCTTGCAGGGGGAAAAGTTTATACTTGGCTTTTATCTTAAGGCTGGCTAGTGCCGCATTGTGCATCAGCGGCGAAAGGCTGTGCTTGACAGGATAACCGATCAATCCGAAGTTCTTAGTTGGGCTCATTTACCCTCTATTTTATTAATGGCATCTAAATAGGCCCTAATTGCTGCCTCGATAATATCGGTACTGGATCCGCGGCCTCCGATAATCTTATCTTTTACTTTAAGCTTCAGGCTTACCTGTCCTAAAGCGTCTTTTCCGGAAGTGACCGCTTCCAGACGAAAATCTTCCAACTTCGCTTTATATGCTGTAACTTTGTCTATCGCCTTAAAACAGGCATCCACCGGACCGTCCCCGGAAGAAGTCCCGCAGCAATCCTTGCCTTTCTTAAGAAGACAAACCGTAGCCACCGGCTTAACCTTAGTTCCGGAGGTGACTTCAAAACTGTTTAATTGCCATAACGGTTTGATCACACTGATTTCATCCTCGACGATAGTGCGAAGGTCATCGCTGAAAATATCTTTCTTTTTATCCGCTACTTGCTTAAAGCGCAAAAAAGCTTTATTCAGCTGCTCTTCACTTAGGTGAAAACCTAATGATTTTAGCCTATCCTTAAACGCATGTCGTCCGGAATGCTTGCCCAAAACCAGCTGGCTCTCAGCAATGCCTACGTCATGAGGATTCATAATCTCATAAGTGCTGCGCTTCTTCAGGATCGCATCCTGATGAATCCCGGATTCATGGCGAAAAGCATTTCTTCCCACAATCGCCTTATTCGGAGGAACCACGAAATCCGTCAAATTGCTAACTAGACGGGAAGTCCGGAATAATTCTTTGGTGTTGATTTGAGTATACATTCCGGAAAACGCATCTTTACGGGTCTTGATCGCCATAACTACTTCTTCCAAAGAAGCGTTTCCCGCCCGTTCGCCTATCCCGTTAATCGTACAATGCACCTGCCTGGCACCGGCTAAAACAGCAGAAAGGGAATTCGCCACTGCCATCCCCAGATCATCATGACAATGAGTAGCAATGAGAGCCTTATTGATATTCGGGACATTATCTTTAATATCGGCAATAAGAGAATAGACTTCCTGGGGATAGCTGTAACCGGTGGTATCCGGAATATTTACCGTGCGCGCCCCCTCTTTAATCACTGCCTCAATAACCCTGAAAAGAAATTCGCGTTCGGAGCGCGTAGCGTCTTCCGGAGAAAACTCAATATCCGCGCAAAGTTTTCTCGCCATCCTGGTAGAATTTTTAGCGATCTCCAGAATCTCCTCCTCGGCCTTTTTGAATTTATACTGCAGGTGTATCTTAGAGGTAGCCAAAAACAAATGGATACGCGGATGCTTTGCCGGTTTTAAAGAATTATGCGCCGCATCGATATCCTGCTTCAGGCATCGGGCAAGTCCGCATACAGCGCTGCTTTTTACGCTTTTTGCAACCATAGAAACAGCCCTGAAATCATCGGGGCTGGCGATGGGAAATCCTGCCTCGATTATATCAACTCCCAGTCTCTCAAGCTGAAAAGCGATCTCTAGCTTTTGCTGTGAGGTTAAAGACGCTCCGGGCGCCTGCTCTCCGTCGCGTAATGTAGTATCGAATATAATTATCTTATCCATATCTATTGGTCACCACGTCACAAAGTCACAACGTCACCAGAAAATCTGGTGACTTGGTGACATGGTGTCTTGGTGACTTATTTCTTCATCCACGGCATCATATCTCTTAGCTCTTTCCCCACCTTCTCAATCAGATGCTCATCGCCTTCTTTTAACAATCGGTTGAAATTCGGCCTATTCTCTTCATTCTCTTTGATCCATTCTTTGGCAAATTTTCCCGACTTTATTTCCTTAAGCATCTTCTGCATTTCTTTGCGCGTTCTTTGGTTGATGATGCGCGGACCGCGCGAAAGATCTCCGTAGCAGGCGGTATTAGAAACTCCGCGGCGCATTCCGGAAATCCCTCTTTCCTGAATCAGGTCAGTAATGAGCTTTAGCTCGTGCAAAACCTCAAAATATGCGATCTCCGGCTGATATCCTGCGGCTATAAGCGTATCAAAACCTGCCTTGATCAGTTCAGAAACTCCTCCGCAAAGCACTGCCTGCTCCCCAAATAGATCAGTTTCAGTCTCTTCTTCAAAGGTGGTCTCAATGACGCCCGCGGTCGTTGCCTTGATTGCTTTCGCATATGCCAGAGCCAGTTGTTTTGCCTGACCGCTGGCATCCTGATACACCGCGATCAGTCCGGGAACGCCCTTACCCTCTTCATACATCTTACGCACTAGCGCTCCGGGCCCTTTGGGTGCTACCATAAACACATCCACATTTTTCGGAGGCTTAATCTGTTTGAAGCGAATATTAAAACCGTGCGAGAAACAAAGCGCCTTGCCTTTTTTCAGGCTGGGCTTGATCGCCTCATTATAAACCTTGGCCTGAAC
>JBFZAV010000106.1:0-3980 GCA_041308745.1 Candidatus Omnitrophota bacterium
GTCAAAACTTGGCCTTATTCCAAAAGATGCGGCAAATGCGATAAAAGAGAAAGCGGATATAAGCGTTGACCGCATTAGGGAAATCGAGGAAAAAACCCACCATGATGTAATGGCGTTTATCAAGAATATATCCGAAAATGTTGGTGAGAGCGAAGCAAAATACCTGCATTACGGCCTTACATCCAGCGATATTTTAGATACAGCCTTATCGTGCATGATGGTTGAAGCAATGGATATTCTCATTACGGGTGCGAAAAGTCTTCTCGCGGCCCTTAGGGAAAAGGCTATACAGTACAAAAAAACGCCCATGATGGGAAGATCCCACGGCGTGCACGCCGAGCCCATGTCTTTTGGCCTTAAGATGGCGCTTTACTACAGGGAAATGGAAAGAAATATTTACAGGATGCAGGAGGCCAGGGAACAGATAGCCTACGGCAAACTTTCCGGTTCCGTCGGGACGTTTGCTAACGTTGATCCTTCCGTTGAAGAGTTTGTCTGTAAAAAGATGGGGCTTAAACCGGCCGCTGTGTCGAACCAGGTTTTGCAGAGAGATAGGCACGCTTTCTACATGAATGTCATAGCGATCACGGGCGCTACGCTCGAAAAAATCGCTCTTGAAATAAGGGGCTTGCAGAAAACCGAGATAGGCGAGGTCCAGGAACATTTTGCCAAAGGGCAAACAGGCTCAAGCAGTATGCCTCATAAAAAGAATCCGATTATCTCTGAGCGTATCTGCGGATTGGCGAGAATTTTACGCGCAAACGCCATGGCGTCCCTCGAAAATGTCGCTCTATGGCATGAGAGGGATATCTCGCATTCTTCCGTGGAAAGGGTCATTATCCCGGATTCAACAATACTTCTTGATTACATGCTTGATAAGGCAACAAAGCTCATTGAGACGCTTGTTGTTAACGAAGACAGGATGCTTAAAAATATAGGCGCGACAAAAGGAATGATTTATTCGCAGAGAATACTTCTTGATCTTATTAAAAAAGGCGCGTCACGCATGGACGCATATGACATCGTTCAGGCGGCGTCACTCAAAGCTTACGAAACAGGGAAAGAGCTTGAGGAAATTTTGCTTAAAGACGACAAAATAAAAAAATATCTTACCGAAGAAGAGATAAGGGACTGTTTCAACCTCGAGTATCACTTGAAAAATATTGATAAAATCTTTAAAAGAATAGGGCTTTAGAATGATGAAGGGAGTAAGGAGGGTCATGGGTCAAGGGGCAAGGGTCAAGAAAAAGAAGGCTACTTATAAAAAAGCCGGAGTGGACATAGAAAAGGCGACTAAGCTTATAGAAAAAATAAAGGGGCTCGTTGATTCTACCAGGGTCAAGGGAAGCATGGATTCCATAGGGGGCTTCGGCGCGTTTTTCGATCCAAAAAAAACAGGGATAAAAGATCCGCTTCTTACCGCTTCAACCGACGGTGTCGGAACAAAACTTAAAATAGCGCAAATCGCAAAAAAACATGACACGATCGGCATTGACCTTGTGGCTATGTGCGTTAACGATCTTGTTTGCTGCGGATCAAAACCCATATTTTTTCTCGATTATTATGCTACAGGATCTTTGGACGGAAAAACCTGGATGAGTGTTTTAAAAGGCATTACAGACGGATGTAAGCAGGCTGACTGCGCTTTGATCGGCGGAGAAACGGCGGAAATGCCGGGCATGTATGACAAAGAAGATTATGATTTGGCCGGGTTTACCGTTGGTATTGTTGACAGAAAAAAAGCCATAGACGGGAAAAAAGCAAAAGCGGGAGATGTTATTCTTGGGATCGAGTCCAGCGGGCTGCACTCAAACGGGTATTCGCTCGTCAGAAATATTTTTTCCGAAGAAGAAATCAGGAAAAACTGGAAGCTGTTTCTTGAACCCACGATTATTTATGTTAAACCGATGCTTGATTTATTGAAAAGACTCAACATTAAAGGCATAGCGAATATAACAGGCGGAGGGTTTTATGACAATATCCCAAGAGCCCTCCCAAAAGGATTAACGGCGGTTGTTCAAAGGAAGAGCTGGGGCCTGCCGGCGGTTTTTAAGCTTATCATGAGGAAGGCCGATATTACAGAAAAAGAATTGTATAGAACGTTCAACATGGGAATCGGCATGGTGCTTGTTCTTGGCAGAAGTGATGCGGAAAAGGCCAGGGAAATTTTGGCGAAAAAGTATAAACTAAGAAGCTGGATTATCGGAAAAGTTGAAAAAGGAAAAAGAGAAACAATTCTGATATAGCGGGCAAAGAAAGGGAGTATTGATGAATGTACTTGTAATCGGTTCCGGCGGAAGAGAGCACGCGTTATGCTGGAAGATAAAACAGAGCCCCTTGGTTGAAAAGCTTTATTGCGCTCCCGGGAACGGGGGAACCAGTCAGGTTGCGGAGAACGTTGAAATGGATGTCTCCGAGCATCAGGAAGTGAGGAATTTTTGCAGACAAAAGAGGATTGATCTCGTTGTTGTAGGGCCTGAACTGCCGCTAGCCCAAGGCATAGCGGACGAACTTGAAGATGACGGCGTAAATGTTTTCGGGCCTTCTTATGCGGCGGCAAGAATGGAATCAAGCAAAATATTTTCAAAAGAATTTATGGGCCGTTACGGCATCCCAACCGCTAAATTCAGGATATTCACAGACATCAAAAAAGCCGAAGATTACATCATGGTTAAAGGAGCCCCGATTGTTGTAAAGGCTTTTGGACTTGCCGCGGGTAAGGGCGTTGTAGTCGCCGAAACCGTCAGAGAAGCAATTGATGGGGCCAGGGCCATGCTTGTCCATAAAGAATTTGGATCTGCCGGTAGACAGATAATAGTTGAAGAGTGTTTAAGAGGCGAAGAAGCATCCATTCTTGTTATAACCGATGGCGAGACTATTGTGCCGCTTGCCACGAGCCAGGACCATAAGCGCGTTTATGACGGCGATCAGGGGCCGAACACAGGAGGAATGGGAGCGTATTCTCCCGCGCCTGTCATAGATGAAGAGATTTATAAAGAGATAATGACAAAAATAGTTGAGCCGACTGTCAGGAATTTAAGAGAAGAAGGCATCTCATACAAAGGCGTTCTTTACGCCGGCGTAATGCTGACGGCGGATGGTCCAAAGACCCTTGAATATAATGTTAGGTTTGGGGATCCCGAGACGCAGGCTATAATTCCGAGGATAAAATCAGACTTTGCTGAACTATTAATGGCGGCCGCCACGGGCGATCTTAAAGGAAAAACCGTGGAATGGGATGAAAGAGAATCGGTGAGCGTTGTGCTTGCTTCCGGAGGATACCCCGGGGTTTATGCGAAAGGCAAGGTAATAACCGGCATCGAAGAGGCCGAAAAAAACGGGGCTATAGTTTTTCATGCCGGAACCAAATGGGAAAATGGTAGTTTAGTAACAAATGGGGGAAGGGTTCTTAATGTTACGGCGCTCGGGGAAACAATTGAAGAAGCCGTATGGCTTGCGTATGAGGCTGTAAGCAAAATACATTTTGACAATATGCATTTTAGGCGAGATATCGCGCACAGGGCAATTCATCGCGCGGCAGCGAGAGGCTGAATTAAAGGGTAGAATCATTTTAACGGAGGATTTTATGGCAACAAAACCAGTAGTGAGCATTATCATGGGAAGCGATTCTGATCTTCCTATCATGAATGAAGCCGTGCTTACACTTAAAAAATTTAATATTCCGTGTGAAGTAAAAATTCTTTCTGCGCACAGATGTCCGGACAAAACGGCGGTTTTTGCGAAAGGCGCCAGGAAAAAAGGAATAAAAGTTATCATTGCCGGTGCAGGCGGAGCCGCCCATTTGGCGGGAGTTGTTGCGGCGCACACAACGTTGCCGGTTATAGGTGTTCCAATTGAAAGTAAACTTAGCGGGCTCGATTCGCTTTTATCTACGGTCCAGATGCCTTCCGGGATCCCTGTCGCCACAGTAACAATCGGGAAGACGGGAGCGGTAAACGCCGCTCTTCTTGCGGCTGAAA
>JBFZAV010000107.1:0-4726 GCA_041308745.1 Candidatus Omnitrophota bacterium
ATATCCAGACTCATGAAGCTGAATTTAAATATCCTAAGACTGTTGATCTTAAAGGTTACAAGCCCACATATAAGGGTCACATAGGCCAGATTAAAAAGATAGCAAAGGCTATTGAAAAAAGCAAAAAGCCGCTTCTTTATATAGGCGGCGGTGTAATCCTTTCCGAGGCAAGCGAAGAGCTGACTAAACTTGCCAGAAAAACCAATATACCTGTAACGATGACGATGATGGGGCTCGGCGCATTTCCCGGAGATGATCCGTTAAGTCTCGGAATGCTGGGTATGCATGGCACGGCTTACGCGAATCACGCTACGCAGGATGCGGACCTAATTATAGCTATAGGCGCAAGGTTTGATGATAGGGTTACAGGTAGAATTGATAAATTTGCGCCAAATGCTAAAGTTGCGCATATCGATATTGATCCCGCGAGCGTAAGTAAAAACATTAAAGTTGATATACCCGTTATCGGCGACGCCAGGGAAATATTGCAGGAACTAAATAAGCTGGTTAAGAAAATGGATTTTTCCGAGTGGCATAAAACTATTCACTCATGGAAAAAAGATTTACCGCTTAAATATAAAAAAGAGCATGGGCTTCGTCCGCAGTACATCATTGAAGAAATATGTAATGCCACTAAAGATATGGATACGATCATTTGCACCGAAGTAGGACAGAACCAGATGTGGACGACGCAGTTTTTTACATTTACTAAACCCAGGACATGGCTTTCTTCCGGCGGGCTCGGAACTATGGGATATGGTTTTCCGGCGGCGATTGGCGCGCAGGTTGGGAAACCAAACAGTCTTGTAATTGATATCGCGGGAGACGGCAGTATACAAATGAACATACAGGAACTGGCGACGGCGGTTATCGAAAAATTGCCGGTAAAGATAATGATACTCAACAACGGATGCCTTGGAATGGTAAGGCAATGGCAGGAACTTTTCTTTAAGAAAAATTATGCATTTACCATTTTAGATAAAGAAGGTCATACGACATGTCCTGATTTTGTGAAACTTGCCGAAAGTTATGGAGCTAAGGGCATTCGCGTAACTAAAAAAGAAGATGTTAAAAAAGCCATACAGGACGCGATCAAACACAAAGGGCCTGTAATTGTAGATTTTATAGTTGAGAGCGGAGAAAATGTTTATCCGATGGTTCCGGCGGGTGAATCGATAAGCAATATGCTTCACGGATTGGCGTAACTGAGGGTTCAGGGGCAGGGGGCAAGGGTCAAGGAAAATGGATTCTTGACCCATGACCCTTGCAGCTTGACCCTTAAAATTTTGGTTAAATAGGGAGGGCTTCGAATGGCAGAAAAAGAAGATAAAAGACATGTATCAAAATATGTGCTATCGGTTCTTGTCGAGAATAAGTTTGGTGTTCTCGCAAGAATCGCCGGGCTTTTCAGCGCGCGCGGGTTCAATATAGATTCGCTTGCTGTCGGGGAAACAGAGAATCCCGAAATATCGAGAATGACTATTGTGGTAAATGCCGACGACCAGGTTATCGAGCAGGTTAAAAAACAGCTTAATAAGCTGATTGAGGTTATAAAAGTTCTCGATCTTACCGGCGGCAAATATGTTAATAGAGAACTCATACTTTTAAAGGTGAATTCGGGCGGGGCAAAAGAAAAAGAAAAGATTGTTCAGATAGTTGATTCTGTCGGGGCGGAAGTAGTTGATATAGGCAAGAAATTTATCACTATCGAAGAAACCGGCGATGAACATAAGATATCGTCGCTAATAGAGCTTTTGCGGCCCTACGGTATTGTTGAAATTGCAAGAACGGGCAAGATTGCTTTGCCGAGCGACATTTAAATAGGATTAAGAATTAAGTATTAAGGATTAAGTGGGGCGGGTGGCACGGTAAAGCGTGAGTGGGAGGATCCACACCGGGCGGAGGGGCCCACGAACGTTTTACCGTGACAGGCCCCGCCAATATTTATAAACAAAAACTAAAGAAGGAGAGTATTAAAATGGCAAAGATGTATTATGACAAAGACGCAAACCTTGAAATTCTAAAAGGGAAAAAAGTTGCAATTATCGGTTACGGTATACAGGGGAGGGGCCAGGCCCTTAATCTAAGAGAAAGCGGTATTGAAGTTCTTGTGAGCGAGCTTAAAGACACTCCGAATTATAATAATGCCGTTAAGGACGGATTTCCCGTTCTTTCGGCCGAAGAAGCCGCAAAAGGGGCGGATATAATTCAGATTCTTACACAGGACCATGTTCAGGCGGCTGTTTACAAGAAAGCTATTGAACCTAACCTGAAAAAAGGAAACACACTGATGTTTTCCCATGGTTTTAATATTCATTTTAAACAGATTGTTCCTCCGAAAAGTGTCGATGTAGTTATGGTTGCCCCTAAAGGGCCGGGCGCGCTGGTTAGACAGATGTATGAGCAGGGTAAAGGAGTTCCCTGTTTAATCGCTATTTATCAAAACGCGACAGGCAAGGCAAAAGAGACGGCTCTTGCTTATGCAAAGGGAATAGGCGGGACAAGAGCGGGAGTTATTGAAACCACATTTAAAGAAGAAACTGAAACGGATCTCTTTGGCGAACAGGCGGTTCTTTGCGGCGGAACTTCGGAACTTGTTATGGCAGGGTTTGACACGCTGGTTGAAGCGGGTTATCAGCCGGAAATAGCATATTTTGAATGTCTTCACGAACTTAAGCTTATAACCGATCTTATTTACAACTACGGAATAACCGGCATGAGAAAAAGAGTATCCGACACAGCCGAATACGGTGATATGACAAGAGGCCCGAGAGTTGTAAATAAAGCGGTGAGAAAGGAAATGAAAAAGATTCTTGGCGAAGTGCAGAACGGTAAGTTCGCGAAAGAATGGATAAACGAAAATAAAAAAGGAAGACCGGTTTATAATAAATTATCGAAACAGGGGCAAAAGCACAAAATAGAAAAGGTCGGCGAAAAATTAAGAAAAATGATGCCGTGGCTATAGAAGTGGGAAGTGGGAAGTGAGAAGTGAGAAGTGGAAAATCAAAGATTAGAAGAAAGATTATATAGATTCGCGTTGGATATTGTCGACCTTGTCAACAGATTGCCAAAGACCACTGCAGGTTTTGAGCTGGGCAGGCAGCTGTTTAGAGCCGGAACATCAGTGGCCGCTAATTATGAAGAGGCAAAGGGCGCGTTTAGCAGAGATGATTTTATCTACAAAGTAAATACTGCTTTCAAAGAAGCAAGAGAGACTAATTTGTGGATCAGGTTGCTAAAAGATTCTAAAATAGTTGAAGATGATATTAGTAAAATTTTAAAGGAGTCTGAGGAGATAAGAAATATTTTGGGAAAGAGCGTGCAAACTGCACGGAAAAAGAAGTAGTTCGGCTAATACTTCTTACTTCCCACTTCTTACTTCCCACTTTTGAATGGAGAGAGCTATGAAGAAAGACAAAGTTATTATTTTTGACACAACTTTAAGAGACGGCGAGCAGACGCCCGGCGCGAGTTTGAATATAAACGAAAAACTTGCCATCGCTATGCAGCTTGAGTCTCTCGGAGTCGATGCTATTGAGGCGGGGTTCCCGAGGACTAGCCCGGGCGACTTAGAAGCGGTAAGAACGGTTGCAAAGCATGTTAAAAAACCGATCATATGCGGTCTTGCGAGGGCCACAAAGAAGGATATAGACGACGCTTATGAAGCTCTTAAAAAGGCAAAAAGGCCGCGCATACATGTTTTTCTTGCCACTTCAAAGATCCATATGGAATATAAACTGCACAAGGCAAAAGAGGAAATATTGAAGACTGCTGTCGAGGCCGTGAAATATGCAAAGACAAAAATTTCGGATATAGAATTTTCGCCGGAAGACGCTTCGCGAACGGAACTTGATTTTTTGTGCCAGGTTGTTGAAGCGGTAATAAATGCCGGGGCGACAACAGTTAATATTCCCGACACAGTAGGGTATTCTGTTCCCGTTGAGTATGGACAGATTATCAGGCACCTAAAGGAAAATGTTCCAAACATAAACAAGGCCGTGATAAGTGTGCATTGTCATAACGATTTGGGCCTCGGGGTAAGCAACTCCTTAAGCGCGGTTCTTAACGGAGCAAGGCAGGTTGAGTGCACCATAAATGGTCTTGGCGAACGGGCCGGAAACGCCGCGCTCGAAGAAGTTGTAATGGCTATGAATATGCGAAAAGATATCTTTAAGAATCTCACGACCGGTATTAACACAAGAGAGCTTTACAAGACAAGCAAGCTTGTCAGCAAGCTTACGGGCATAGAGGTTCAGCCCAACAAGGCCATTATAGGCGAGAATGCCTTCAGCCATGAATCCGGCATACATCAGGATGGGGTTTTGAAAAAACGCATCACCTATGAAATTATAAGACCGCAGGATGTCGGCTTTAAGGGCAGTAAAATAGTTCTGGGAAAACTTTCCGGAAGGCACGCCTTCGGAGAGAGGCTCAAAGAGCTGGGTTATTCTATGTCGAACGAGGAGCTTGACAAGGCGTTTGAGAGATTCAAACTGCTTGCTGATAAAAAAGCAAAAATTTTTGATGAAGATCTCGCCACGATAGTTGAAGACGGGCTTGCCATGATTCCGGAAGAGTATAAACTTGTGGATTTCAAGATAACAAGCGGCAATAATGTTAAACCTGTGGCCAGCGTTGAAATTGAAAAAGGCGCGAAAAAACTTACCGCCACAGCCGGAGGCGACGGACCGATAGACGCGTGTTTTAAGACCATAGATAAAGCTGT
>JBFZAV010000108.1:0-9934 GCA_041308745.1 Candidatus Omnitrophota bacterium
CCAGCTACAAAGAACGCGGAGATGTGTTCCAAAAAGAAGTAAAGAATTAAAGAGGCAAAGAAGTAAAGAGGGCTTTGTGGCCTTGTGGCCTTGTGACCTTGAGACTTTTAGATATGAGCAACGACGCAAAAATAGTTTTATTGACGGTATGCATTCTTGTGATGCTGGGCATTGTAATGATTTATTCGACGAGCGCGGTTTATGCCTATACGAATTATGGAGACAGCCTGCATTTCATAAAGAAGCACCTTTATTACCTTTTTCTGGGTATTGTCGGCGCTTTTGCCTGCATGTATTTTTCTCCAAAATTTTTTCAAGATAATGCCAAGTATCTGCTTTTGGGCGTAATAGTGTTTTTGATTGCCATACTGGTTCCCGGCATAGGAGTTGAGGCTGGCGGGGCAAGAAGGTGGATGAAGATTTTTGGTATGGGTTTTCAGCCGTCGGAGCTTGCCAAATTCATAACAATAGTCTATCTTGCCGATTTTACTTCACGAAAAAGGTATTTGATCGGGAGCATTCGTTACGGGCTATTGCCGTCAATTTCGGTGCTGGGGCTTATTTGCGGGCTTATTTTTCTTGAACCGGACATGGGCACCTCTGTCGCTATATTTATTGTAGGTTTCATGATTCTATTTATCTCGGGGGTCAAAACTCAATATCTTATTTTTATGGCGGCCAGCGCTTTGCCGGTTTTTATCGCGGCGGTAGTTGCGGCGC
Source organism: Candidatus Omnitrophota bacterium (assembly GCA_041308745.1). Classification (GTDB taxonomy): domain Bacteria; phylum Omnitrophota; class Gorgyraeia; order Tantalellales; family Tantalellaceae; genus PPR-0476. The sequence goes on from JBFZAV010000108.1 coordinate 721, forward strand.
CTTACAGGATGAGGCGTATTGCAGCTTTTCTGGATCCGTGGAAAGACGCGCAAGGATCGGGATTCCAGCTGGTGCAGTCCTTTATTGCACTGGGTTCGGGCGGAATTTTAGGCGTCGGCCTGGGAGCGTCAAAACAGAAATTATTTTATCTTCCCGAGTCTCATACGGATTTTATTTTTGCGATAATAGGCGAAGAGCTGGGTTTCCTGGGGACATTTACCACGCTTTTGGCTTTCGGCGCTCTTATATGGTTTGCGTTCAGGATAGCCTTTAAGGTTAAAGATGTTTTTATGTCCCGCGTGGCTTATGGAATAGCCGCTATGATCGCTTTTGAGGTTCTTGTAAACATCGGTGTTTCAACAGGGTCTCTTCCCACCAAGGGGCTTCCGCTCCCGTTTATTAGCTACGGAGGGAGTTCACTGGTCTGTCATCTTGCCGCAATCGGATTATTATTTAACATTTCACGAGAGGCGGAGGATCAATGAAGGTAGTGCTTGCGGCAGGAGGGAGCGGCGGGCATATTTTTCCGGCCGTTGCGGTTGCGGATGAGCTCGAAAAAAAAGGCGCGAAAAAGATATATTTTATTTCAAGCAAAAGAAAACTTGATAAAAATATTCTCGATAAAGTTCATTATGAAAAGTTTTTTTTATCAGTTAACCCGATGCCGTACAGGCTTAACCCGGTAAAGTATATTGTTTTTGTTTGTAAATTTATTGCCGATATTTTTTCGTCGTTATTTATTCTTATTAAGGTAAGGCCGAATGTGGTGGTCGGCTTTGGAGGATATTCAACCGGGAGCGCCAGTATATGCGCTAAAGTTCTTGGTATACCCATTATAATTCACGAGCAGAATCTTGTGCCGGGCAGGGCAAATAAAATTTTGGCGAGAATAGTGGACAAAATCGCCGTAAGTTTTAAAGAGTCCGATGAATATTTTCCTAAAAATGAAAAAAAAGTTGTGTTTACCGGAAACCCCTTAAGAAAAAACATGTTAAACGGCAAATATGAAGAGGCGGTTTCGCATATGGGTTTATCGGACAAGAAGCCCACGGTACTTGTTATGGGCGGAAGCCAGGGGTCGAGCTTTCTTAATGGTACCGTCTCGGAAGCTTTGTCTTATGTAAAAAAATCAGGTAAAATTGACTTCCAGGTAATTCATCTAACCGGGCAGAAAGACCATGAAAAGGTAGATGGGTTTTATCGGGAAAACGGCATTAATGCCAAGGTTTATCCGTTTCTTGATAGGATGGGAGATGCGTATGCCGCAAGCGATATAGCCATTTCGAGGTCCGGCGCGGCGGCGATTTTTGAGCTTGCTTGTTATGCGAAACCCATGATTTTAATTCCGTATCCTAACCCGAAGAATAACCAGAGGCAGAATGCGGCTTACTTCGCGCAAAAAGGCGCGGCCATATATTTGAAAGAAAAAGAAATTTTTCCTGAACATTTGGCCGAATATATGGTACATTTATTAAAGGATGGAGATGCGCGGAGAGAAATGTCGGATGCCTCTTTTATGCTGAGCAAAATCGATGCGGCGGAAAAAGTAGCGGAAGAAGCAATTAAATTAGCTAACCAAAAATGAATTATAACAAAATACATTTTGTAGGAATCGGCGGAATAGGGATGAGCGCTCTCGCAAAGGTTTGTCTCGGCGAGGGTAAAATTGTGTCAGGCTCTGATCTTAATCTGAACAATCTGACCAATGCCCTTGGCGACTCGGGCGCGTCTATTTTTAAATGGCACAGACTTGACAATATTAGCAGCGATATCGATCTTGTCGTTAAATCAACCTGCATAAGAGACAATAACCCCGAAATAATAAAAGCAAAAGAACTCGGGCTAACGGTAATTCCAAGAAGCGATCTATTAAAAATGATGATGGATGAACACGCTAAGGCGGTTGGAATAACCGGTACGCATGGTAAAACCACCACAAGTTCCCTCACTTCCTTTATAACAGAATATTGCGGATTAAACCCGACTATAGCCGTGGGCGGCGAGATGGGAAATCTCGGAACGAATGCCAAACACGGCAGTAAAAATTTAATGGTGGCCGAGGTGGATGAAAGTGACGGGTTCTTTAAAACGATAAGCACAACCCATGCTCTCATTACTAATATTGAAAGAGAGCATATGGAGCATTACAGCGACTTTGCGAACCTGGTTGATACTTACCGCAAATTCATAACAAATATAAGGCCGGGAGGAGTTTTCTTTTTTAACGGCGAAGATCCTGTTTTAAAAGGATTGGCTCCTTTTATCAACGTCAAGAAGGTTGATTTCGGTTTCGATGAAGAGAAAACCGTTTCCGCGAGAGGGGCCAGTTATTCTACAAGCATTGAGTTTGATTTAACCGTAAAAAATAAAATTATCGGGCGGATAAAAAGCTCATTGGTGGGGCGGCACAATGTAATGAACATACTTGGCGCGGTTTCCATCTGTCTCGAGCTTGGGCTTGATTTCGGTAAAATCAGCGAAGCCGTAGCAAAGTTTAATGGCGTAAAGAGGCGCTTTGAGATTGTCGGACGAGTCGGGTCGGTCGAAGTAAGAGAGGATTATGCCCATCATCCGACAGAGATATTTTCGGTGCTTCGCGCGGCCAAAGATTTCGGGAAAGGCAGGGTAATCGCAGTTTTCCAGCCGCACAGATACAGCAGGACGCGTGATTTAATAAACGAATTTGCAGGATGTTTTTACAATTCTGACGTTTTAATTTTAACGGACATTTACTCGGCGCATGAAGATGTTCTTGCGAATACAAGCTCAAAAGAAATACTTAAAAATATCGATGTGTCGCGTTTTGAAAAAGTTGAGCTTTTAACAAAAGACTCGATTCCCGGATATGTTTCCGGTATTGTAAAGCCTCAAGATATAGTCCTGGTGCTTGGCGCCGGCGATATAAGAGAAGTCGGCGGCATAATCGTTGAAATGATTAAAAAGAGAAAAGATATCAATGTTTAACGGATCAGTTTATAAGGAAGTCGGCAGGATATGTTCCCCGGCGGGCGGACAAGTCCTTGCTGATGAACTCTTGTCCAAACACAGCTTTGCGGGTATATGCGGGAAAGCCGGTATATGGTGCGTTCCGGCGGGTGAGGAAAGTTTGACGGAGCTATTTAGCTATTTGAAAAAGAATGATATAAAAATAAAGATAATCGGTAACGGCAGCAATATTCTTATGCCGGACGAGCCAAAAGATCAGATATTTATTAATTTGTCGGGGAAAGAGTTTTCAAAAATATCGTTTTCCGAAAATAAAGTTACATGCGGCGCCGGAGTCAAACTAAATTCGCTTATCGCGCAATGCTCAAAAGAAGGTTATTCGGGCTTCGAGGGGCTTGTCGGTATTCCTGCGAGTGTCGGCGGAGCGATAAGGATGAACGCAAGTTATAAAAAATGCATCAGCGACCCGCTTAAAAGCGTAAAAATCCTGCGAGACGGAAAAATTCAAACACTGGAAAAGGGAAAAATCGATTTTTCCTATCGTTATTGCTCTTTAAGGAATGATGATGTAATATTGGAGGCAGTTTTTGCGGTAAAAAAGGCCGATTCCTTAGCGGTTAAAAAACTCACCAGTGAATATTTTGCTGAAAAACTTGATAAACAACCGCTTGATAAAAAAAGTTTAGGGTGTGTTTTTAAAAACTCCATGGATTTTGAAATAAAAAGCGCGGCGATGATAGACCAGTCCGGGCTAAAAGGGCTGAAAGTCGGCGATGCCATGGTTTCCGAGAAACACGCCAACTTTATTATCAACATAGGCAAAGCGACGAGCAGGGATTTTCTTTCTCTTATGTATAAAGTGCAGGAAGGTGTAAGAAAAAAGTTTGGCGTTCTGATCGAACCGGAAGTTGAGATTCTGGAATAGCAGGATGAAGTTCCGTATAGCGCATGCCGTATGCCGATATACTACATACGATATACGATGGGCGAAAAATTATGAATTACGATAATATAAAAAAATACAAGGTTGGCGTTTTGGCGGGAGGGCTTTCAAGCGAAAGGGAGATAAGCCTTAAAAGCGGGAAGGCCGTTCTTAACGCCCTTATTGAAAAGGGGATAACCCCGCAATTTATTGATATCAAGGATGAAAAAAACTGGCAGAATAATCTGGATATAGATGTTGCTTTTATAGCCCTGCACGGGGCTTTTGGGGAAGACGGAACGGTTCAGAAAATCCTGGAAAATAAGGGCATTGTCTATACGGGATCAGGTCCGGAAGCATCGGCCATTGCGCTCGATAAAGTCGCATCAAAATTGAGATTTCAGAAAACAGGCGTTTTAACCCCGGAATTTAAAGTGTTAAAAAAGGGGAAAGAAGTTTCTTCCCGGGGAGTAGTGTTTCCGTGTGTGGTTAAGCCAAGCTACGAAGGTTCCAGCATAGGCCTTACAATTGTTGAATCTATAGAAAAGTTCGAAGAAGCCGTAATGCACGCTTTTAAATATTCCAATGATGTTTTAGTCGAAGAATTTATACCGGGAAAAGAATTGACGGTCGGAATTCTGGATAACAAGGCTTTGCCCGTTGTCGAGATAGTTCCGGATGGAACGCATTACGATTTTAACGCTAAATACAATTCCAAGGGGACAAAATACATTGTTCCGGCGGAGCTTACTGATGCAGATCGTGGGATCGTACAGGAGATGGGCCTTAAAGCTCATATGGCTTTGGGATGCGAAGGTTTCTCAAGGGTTGATGTAAGGCTTAGAGGCGATGGGAAGGCATACGTTTTAGAGGTAAACACCATTCCGGGCATGACAGAGAGGAGCTTGCTTCCTATGGCCGCAAAGGCCAGCGGTTTGGTTTTTCCGGATCTCTGTTTAAAAATATTGGCAGATACTCTAAAAGGTAAGAGAAATTTGGGAGGAAGAGAATAGTGGCAAAGAAAAAATCTAGAAGTTCCGGCAGAAAAAAGTCTTTTGGCGGCGGTTCTTTTTCTAGAATTTTTACTAATAAAATTTTTATAAGCATGGCGGCTCTTTTTTTAATTCTGGGCGGGATATTTTTTGGCATTAAATATCTATTTTTAAGCAGTGAGTTTTTTGCCATAAAAGAAGTCTCAATGAGCAAGCAAACAGATGGTTCATTAGCCCAGGAGGAGGCCAAGCTTAGGAAAGAATTTTCCGGGCTCAACATATTCAGCGTTGATTTGAGGATGATCAAGGCTAAAATTATGGACAGACAGCCGCAATTGAGGAAAGTGGAAGTTTTGAGAGTTTTTCCAAATAAACTCGAGATAAATATAATTACTCGGGATGGCGTCGCATATGTCGAATCGGGCGGCGGCCTTGTTGTTGACCATGAGGGATCGGTTGTTTCCAAGGGTGAAAAAAACAGAGGATTAGTGACTTTAAAGGGGATCAGTTTTTTTCTTAAAGCTCCGGGCTGGGGTGAAAAAATTGAAAATGATACTTTGATGAAAGCCTTGGTGTTATTGGATGGTTTGGAAAAAGCGGGCCTGGTAAAAAAATATAAGATAACCTCTATTGATGTTACTGACAGGAACAATTTTGTTGCAAGCTGTTCGGGAGTAGGCGTGAAAATGGGATCGGACGACTTTGCGTGGAAGATATCGAGGCTTTCGGAAATTCTCCGTGATCCAAATATTGATTTAACAGATATAAACTACATTGATTTAAGATTTGAAAACGCGGTAATTTCCCCAAAGTGATTTAAAGGATTAAGAAGTAAAGATAGGATCAAAATTTATAATGCATAACACATTTGCTGTAATAGATGCTAAATCAAGCGAGATAACCGCCATTGCCGCCAGGTGGACAAATAGCGGCGACTATGTTCTTGAGGGTTTTTTAAGGGTGCCGTCAAGAGGTATAAGCAAGGGCGCGATCGATGACTTGAGTCAGGGAGCAAATTCGATATCAAATGCTCTTGATAAGCTGAGAGAACGGGCAAACACTAAGATACATAATGTTTATGTCGGCGTAAGTTCGACTTCAATTGAAATGATCCCGTCAAAAGGTGTTTTGGTTTTATCAAAATACGGCAGAGAAATAACAGCCAGAGACATGCTAAAGTGCGCGGAAATAGGCTCTACTATCAAATTCCCCCTGGAAAAAGAACCCATACACAGGATTATTAACGGATTTTCCGTAGATGATGAAAATTTAGTTGTAAACCCGGTAAGCCTTGAAGGCGTGAAACTCACGGCGGATCTCGATATCATAACCGTAAATTCGGCGGTTTTAAGAAATTTAACAAAAATAATTAATATGGCCGGATACTTATGCTCGGGATTTGTTTTTACGGGATATGCGTCAAGTTTAAGGCTTTTGGACAGCGAAGAAAAAAAAGAAGGAATAGTTCTTTTAGACATTTCAAGCGACATAACGGAAATGCTTATTTTTGAAAAAGACGTCCTTATAGACTGTAAGGTTTTTCCGACGGGTGTGAATGATTTGTTTTCAAAAGTTTCCGGGGTTAACAGGGAGGCCGTAGAAGAGTTTTGCTCTTCCAAGTTATTCAAAAGGCCTTCATGGAAGTATTCGAGACATGTTGTAATGTCCGGCGAGGGCGGCTTTGTGGATAACCTTATCGAGACATTTGAAGAGGTTCTTTGCACAAAAGTTAAAATAGGCACATGCAAAATTAAACCCTTTGAAAACCTTCCTAACGATCGGATGGGTTACGCAAGCTGCCTGGGCATTTTGGATTACCTTAATCAAGAAAAAAGCCACGAAGTAGAATCAAAAAACATCCTAAAAAGAGCCAAAAACCACATAATTTCCTTCATCGATTCTTATTTCTAACCTATTAAGGGACGGTTCCAAAACCAATCTTGGACCGGTTCCAGAATTAAGTTCAGACCTGTCCCTAAACCCGGGGACAGGTCTAGTTTTATTTTGGGAACCGATCTAGGTTTAACTTTGGAACCGGTCCACGCTCAATTCTAGAACCGTCCCCATGTCAATCATGTTAAGAGATAAAATATTTGGAATATGGAATTTTGTGGTATAATGATGTTAATATTACATAAACTTAGCTTAAGAAAATAAGGCGAGGTGTATCCATAATGGGTTACTTATTCAGAAAAAGTATTAAATTTAAGATTGTTTCAATTGTCCTATCATGTTTATTTTTGATAAACAATATTTCTCTTGCCGATGGGATTTATGAACCGCTTAACCATAAAGCTTCAAAATTAAGCGTAAAACCTTTCTGCGATTATGATGTTGATAAGGTTCCAGCCGAGGTTATGCTTATATGGAAAGCTTTAGAAAAAGAGGCTTTATCCAAACTGGAAGACCCCAAGAAAATTGATTTTAAGGATATTAGCGCCTGGTTGACTGACAAGTCTCGGGATGAGGTTCTTAAGGGTGTACAATTTTTACCTTACGGGAATGAAATTGTAGTTTATGCGAAAGATGGATATCTTTTAAGATTTTTTGATGAGGAAAAGCAGACTTTGGAAAAACTTTTTTCTGAGTCGAATACCTATTCTCTCGTTTATAGTTTTAGCGTAAATGACGCTCCAAAACGAATCCAAATATATAAAGTTCCGCGAGAACTTCCTGAAGGCAAAAACTTTGCAGATGTTATCAATCACATTATTGAAAAAGCCGGTCTTCGGGGAAAAATTCGTTTTAAAGTGAGCTATTTTGCGGTAAAAGACGGCGAGCCGCGGCTCATGGCGCTTGAGCCTAACGCAAGGCTTAATGTGCATCCTGAATTCGGAGACGATTATATTGATATAAAATCTTCCGGGCTTGGGTTTCCTTATACTTTTTCTGACGGCGTGACACGATGGATAGACATTGCCGATTCCCTGGCTTACAGGGTTATTATGCACGAGATTTATCTAAAAGGGCGAGCCGGCAAAGGGCACGGATATATAGATGAAGACGGGAAATTTTGTATCTCATACGATGAGAATCTGGCCAATATGCCCGGAAGACGATACAGCGTTATTGATGACGCTGTCTATCTTTGGTACCTGTATTCATATAAAAGATCCGATGCCGTTAGGTACGACAACCAGGAATTCAAAAAAGTAATTAACTGGATTTTTTACGATAAAAGCGACCCGAAGGCGAAAATAGCGAGAAGCAAGTTTCCAACTCTTGAGGATAAAACTAAAAGAGACGAAGCTATAAGAATGGCGCTTCTCATTAACGAAACATATTTTATAAAACGAAAAGATCTAAAGGATGATATAACACCTGCCTATGAGAGCGAAGATTATTCTGAAATTAATAATGTTGAACTTATGCCCGGAAGCGTGTTTGCTTCGGGAACGGATGGGGAAGACGAAGAGCGGCCGGATGACAGCGAAGAGGCGAGAAATCTTTCGCGCGAAATGCATGACCAAAGAGAAAGCGCAGATCCTGCGGATGCTCTTGAAATTGCCGTGCCTCATATCGATTATAAGTTTAAACCGGAAAGGGAGATTAGTGAAAGAACCCAGGAAAGAAACGCCGCAAAGGATTACCAGAAAGACATACTTTCCATTACGGGTCAGCTAGATATAATTCTTTCGGACTATAAGAATGCCGTTACTGACGAAGAGATGGCCGAGGTTGGTGTGAAAAAACAGCTGTTTTTAAAAAGTTTAAGGGAACTTTATAGAAGCATGCCTATAGCTATTGAGGAAGACAGGGCCTACGGCTTTTACAGCGAGGCGCTCAAAACCTTAAGAGCGAGGCGCGATAAGGCATATTTGGAGATGGAAAAAGCGGAAGAAAAAGGAGAAAAAAGAAAATTAAGGGATTTAAACCTTGAACTTATAAAACTCAACAGGCTTATTCTTAAAGTTCAGGTGCTGATGTCAGGCTTAATATTAAGAGGAAGGTCCACGCACAACAATATCAACCTTGGGATAGGGACAATGAAGAATCTCCTTAAAGGCGCGTTTTTTACTTCCAAGTGGCTCGAAATAGAGCTTAATTACAGGGCGCTCAGATTACAGGCAAAACTTAAAAGGAGAGAGATAGAAACAACGGACTGGGAAGGCAATATTGTGAAAACTTTTAAGTTAGGCACTTTTGATATTAAGGTTTTAGAACCTGGAAATGGAGAGACAGAGCCGAAGGTGCTTATGAGGCAGCAAAGATGGATAAATGCGCATACCTATCTTGATAAAATAAGAGTGGACATTAGAAAAGGGCAAAAGAATGAAGCTCTTGCAAAACTGAAAAACCTAATCGAGCTTTTTAATATCTATCATATCGTTACCAATCAGATCGGAAGAGCACA
>JBFZAV010000109.1:0-3567 GCA_041308745.1 Candidatus Omnitrophota bacterium
ATTCAACTTGCAGATATTACTGTACTACGTTTGTAATATCTGAGTTTCATTAATTCGGCTAACGCTTCCTATAGTCAGCGAGTCTCATATCCCTCTACGCTGCGCTGCGGGGATAATTCGGCTAACAAACTTCAATGCGCTTCGCTTTTGAAGTTTGAGCCTCATTAAAAAAGCCGCTTATTTCTTTATGGAAAAAGCGGCTTTGCTGCTAAAATAACAAAGCCGCAGGTTTCAGGGGCCTGCGGCTTGTATCTTTTATTTTTATTTCTTAAAGATACAGAGCGGCAGACCCCTTAAGTACTACTACTACCAGTACGTAGTTAAGTGTCTGAATAATTCCGCTTTTAAAAACTTTAAGAAACATATCTATTCCATTTGCCTTTTTCACTCTTTTTATCGAAAATAAAATTATTTGTCAAGCACCTTAATTACTTATCGGAATAAATCTTCCTTTTCTTCAGTAAAACCGTCGGCGTTTTCTTTTGGCGGTGCGCTATCCAGAAAACACTCGTAAATTGCTCCTTTATCGCTGGATGTAAGCCCTGTTTTGGGATCAACCTTTATAAACATTATACCTTCCGGCGTAGGGAAAGCCTCTGCCGGAGTACGCTGGAGAGCCTTCTCCATAAAATACAGCCAAACCGGCGCCGCCGCACGTCCTCCTACTTCATTTTTACCCAGAGTTGTTTCCTGATCAAATCCTACCCACACTCCGGCAATCAGGGAAGGAGTAAAACCGATAAACCAGGCGTCACGTGTATCATTGGTTGTGCCTGTTTTCCCGGCAACCTGACGGCCAATGCTTTTAACCCTTCTGCCGGTACCGCTTTCCACAACATCGCGCATAATGTAAGAGGTCATAAAGGCAATACGGGGATCAATAACCTGCTCTGACTTGACGTTTGTCTCTTCAAAGATATTGCCGGTTCTATCGACTATTTTCTTGATGAAGAAAGGAGTAACTTTTTTACCGCCATTGGCTAAAACACCGTAAGCGTTGACTAGTTCCTGCAAAGTTACACCCGATGATCCCAGGGCAAGGGAAAGGCTTCTGGCTATCGGTGAATCTATGCCCATGTTCATGGCGTAAGATGCCGCATAATCAACACCGATTTCCTGTAAAATTTTTATGGTGACAATATTGCGGGATTGAACAAGAGCAGTCCGCATAGTAATTGGTCCCATAAATTTTTCGTCAAAATTTTTCGGCTTCCAGAATCCGTCTTCCTGGGATACATCTTCAACGATAATTGGTGAATCAACAAATCGCGTTGACGGATTCATACCTTTATCGAAGGCCGCTGTATAGATAAGCGGCTTAAAAGCCGAACCAGCCTGACGGCGGGATTGAGTAGTACGGTTGAATTCACTTTTACTGAAATCGCGGCCGCCAACCATAGCTCGAATGGCGCCTGTTTTTACGTCCATGGCGTAAAGCGCGCCTTGAACAAGCCCTTTTTCATATTTTTGCCTGTCTTCCAGTTCGGCCAGACCTTTTTCTATAGCATCCCGCGCAGCTTTTTGCGCCGATATGTTCAAGGTTGTATAAATGGAAAGGCCTTCTTTATATAGAACGTCGGCGCCGTATTTTTCCTGGACATAACGGCGGACGTGCTCCACAAAATAAGCGGCGACGTTATCCTTTGGTTTGATATCTTTCAAATTCAACGGCTCTGCCACGGCCTTGTCCATTTCCTCCTGCGTAATGTATTTATCTTCCATCATACGCAAAAGAACGTAAGCTTGCCGTTCCTTGGCTCTTTCAAAATGGAGAAACGGCGAATAGTTATTAGGAGCTCTAGGCAGACCGGCAAGCAGTGCAGCTTCCGGCAGGGTCAACTCTTTTGCGCTTTTACCAAAATAACCAAAAGATGCTGATTCTATTCCGTAAGTACCATGCCCCAAATAAATCTGGTTTAAATATAAATTCAAAGTTTCATCTTTGGTCAGATATTTGTCGATTTTGTAAGAAAGAATTGCCTCTTTGACTTTTCGGATGTATTTCCTTTCGGGAGATAAATACATCATTTTAGCCACTTGCTGTGTAATAGTACTTCCGCCCTGCACTATGTATCCAGCTTCAAAGTTTTTAAACATCGCACGAAATATGCTTTGTATATCTAAACCCTGATGATCGTAAAAGCGGGAATCTTCTGCGGCAATAAAAGCGTAGTGAACCACTTTTGGCACTTCCTCAAGTTTTATCACTTTTCTATCTTCCAGAAAAAAATTATCAATCAGCTCATTGTTATCGTCGTAAACACTCGAAGCAATACTGGGACGGTAATCTTTCAGGGCGGCAATGGACGGTAAATCAATTGTCAGAGCATAGTATATGATAGTTCCGCCTATAGTCACAAATAGGATAAACACTATTAAACTAAACAGCAAAAAGAGAATTTTGGAATGTTTTTTTGCTAATATTTCATCATCTTCTATTGTATGTCTTGGTATCGGCATAAATTCACCATCTATTGTTTATTTTATTTAGTTTCAGAATCTGTTTTTTTCTTCACCGCAAATTTTGCCACAAATATACTCACTTCATAAAGAAACATCAAGGGTATTGCCATTAATATCTGGCTTAAGGCATCGGGCGAAGGAGTCAAAATTGCGGCAACTATAAAGATTACTAATATCGCATACTTTCTGTTTTTGGAAAGCATTTGAACATTTACAATTCCCATCTTGGCCAGGAAAAAAATAAATACAGGTAATTCAAAGGATAAGCCAAATCCCAATAAAAATGTTACAAAAAGAGAAATATAATTACTGAAGGAAATCATCGCCTGCAAGTATTGATTGTTAAAACTGACAAAAAATTCAAACGCAGGCGGCAAAGCAATAAAATAACCGAACAAAACACCACTGACAAATAGCAGTGAAGAGAAAAACACAAAAGGGATTACATATTTTTTTTCTTTTGAATGAAGTGCCGGCGATATAAATTTCCATATCTGATAAACAATGAAAGGAGAGGTGATGATCAGGGAAGCAAAAAATGCCAGTTTCATATAAACAAAAAATGCTTCCGTCAGGCCGGTATAAATAAGATAACTGTTTTTAGGCAGTGCCTTAACCAGTGGTCTGGTTATAATTTCAAAAACATAATCCTTGTAGTAATAGCAAACTCCAAAACCGATAAGAAGGATAATAACGCTGCGAACAAGCCTTTTGCGCAGCTCCATTAAATGATCGGTCAGGGACATTTTATAATTTTCGTTTTCTTCCATATTTTTTACGTTCAGTAATCTTCGGCTGTAAATTTCAGTGAAGTTATTTTCGGATTTATTTTTTTTGGCTTCTGTATCGGATACATTGGTTATAATTTATTGTGAAACTCCAATCCCGATAGTGAAACGTATCGGGATTGGCAAGTTGAACAATCCCGCAAAGCGGAGGGTATGATACTCCAAAGCTTGCTTTGTGGTTCATACCCGTGATAAAAGCAGGCAAAGAGAAAGGCAGCCTTAAAGGTTTACTGTGATAACATATGACTGATGAAAACAAATCTCCACTGATCGCTCTGGTTGACGGGAGCAATTATATCTATCGGGCGTTTTACGG
>JBFZAV010000110.1:0-2777 GCA_041308745.1 Candidatus Omnitrophota bacterium
TAAAAGCAAACCACCTTGTTGCGAAAACATTAGATCGGATTAATAAGAACTAAAGAGGCAAAGAAGTAAAGAGGCAAAGATTTCCTATCATGAACAAATTTACAATTCTTGATTTCCAAAAGAAAAAAGAACGAGGCGAAAAGATAACCATGCTTACGGCCTATGACTATCCGATGGCCATGGCCATAGACAAAGCGGGGGTAGATTCGGTTCTTGTGGGCGATTCTCTTGGCATGGTAATGCTTGGTTATGCTTCAACCGTGGAAGTTACCATGGATGACGTTCTTTATCACGCAAAAGCCGTCAGAAAAGGCGTGAAAAACGCTTTTCTTATAGGCGACATGCCTTTTATGTCATATCAGGTGAGCGATGAAGACGCCGTTAGAAACGCTGGACGGTTTATTAAAGAGGCTGGCTGCGAAGCAGTCAAGGTTGAAGGCGGAAGAGATGTTGCCCAAAGAGTTAAAGCCATAACAAGGGCCGGCATAGCGGTTTTGGGCCATATAGGGCTTACTCCTCAGAGCGTTTCAAAATTAGGCGGATACAAGGTCCAGGGGAGAGAAAAGGAATCGCAAAAGCTTTTATTGGAAGATGCGGTTATTCTCGAGGAAAGCGGATGTTTTGCGGTCGTACTGGAATGTGTCCCCAAAAACCTGGCGAAAGAAATTACGGGTAAAATTAAGATTCCCACAATTGGCATAGGAGCCGGAGTCTATTGCGACGGCCAGGTCCTTGTTACTCATGATTTAATAGGATATTTTGAAAGATTTGTGCCAAAATTTGTAAAAAGATACGCAAATGTCGGGGAAGAGATCGACAAGGCAATAAAAAAATTTAAAAGCGAAACAGAAGATTCTTTATTCCCGGATGATCAGCATTCATTTTTATAATTTTTAATTTTGCGTCATGTGACTTTGTGGCTTTGTGACCTTGTAAAGGAAATTATGCTACCATACATGGAAACCTGGGAAAAATTATTTGGCGGCAAAAGAACGAAACGAATTTTTATTGCCGCTACCCGTCAGAACATAGGCAAGACTACTGTTTCCATAGGACTTGTTGCCGCTTTAGGGAAAAAGCTGGGGAACGTAGGTTTTATTAAGCCCGTGGGACAGAGGTATCTCATTGAGCACGGGGTCAAGGTTGATGAAGATTCCGTGCTTCTGGATATGATTTTTAATTTCGGCAATAATCTTCAGGATCTATCGCCGATAGCGGTTGAAAGAAGCTACACAAAAAAGTTTCTGGACAACAATATACAGGTTGATCCCAAAATAGAAATAAGGGAAGCATTTAAAAGGGTCGAAAACGGACGTGAGGCGGTTGTAATAGAAGGGACCGGCCATGCGGGGGTGGGCTCCGTTTTTGATTTATCGAACGCGGATGTGGCAAAGCTTCTGGGGTCCAAAGCTGTAATAATATCTTCCGGAGGCATCGGTAACCCTATAGATGAGGTAATGCTTAACAAATCGCTTTTTGATAGTAAAGGCGTTCCTCTGGCCGGAGTAATCGTAAATAAAGTTATTCCCTCCAAATATGAAAAAATAAGCAAATATGTGAGAATGGGGCTGGACAGGCTGGGGATCCCTGTTTTGGGGGTTGTTCCATATATAAGCGAGCTGGATATTCCAACAATGAAGGACATACAGGAAGAACTTGATATGCACGTGCTCTGTAACGAGGAGTATCTTACTAATCCTGTTAAAAAGACTCTTGTCGGAGCCATGGAAGTAAAAGATGCCGTAAAATTTCTTGAAGATGACTGTATGATCATTACCCCTGGCGATAGATCCGACCTAATAGGCTATTTAATAAAAGTTTATGGATCAAAAACTAAGTCCAGCAGGCGGCTCGCGGGTCTGATACTTTCGGGAGGTATGGGCCCTTCAAGAAGGCTTTATTCCGCGCTTAGAAAATCGACCATACCGACCTTGATATGCCGTTTTGATACGTATGACGTTGCTTCACAGGTTCATGATCTTACGGTTAAAATAAAAACACGTGATCAAAAAAAGATTGATCTCGTAAAAGATACAATAGAAAAATTTGTTGATATCGAAAAAATAATGGATAATCTGGTGTAAATATGAAGAAACTTTATGCACTATTTTTAATTTCTTTTTTATTTTTTAACGGCTGTTCCGGTGAGAGGTTTGTGCCCTACGGTAAGACTGTCACCATTATGGGCACCTTTGTGGAGATAAAAATTCTTGAAAAAGATATGCCGGGGTCGCTGGCTAAGCTCGCTTTGGAAAATGCATTAACTTATGCAAAAAAACTTGAAGAAAGATTGGACATATTTAACCCCGAAAGCGAAGTTAATAAATTAAATATTGAGGGGAAAATGAAGGTGTCGGCTGAGTTATTCGGACTTTTAAAACGAGCACAGTTTATAAGCGAAAAGACAGACGGTAAATTTGACATAACAATTTCACCGGTATTAAAAGAAAAAGGGTTTTATTCGGATATGCCAAAGGAAATTCTGAATACCATACCTGATGATTCTGACGGCATCGGCTGGAAAAATGTAGTTTTAGATGACAATACCATGGAGGTTGCCCTGGAAAATAACGCATGGATTGATTTATCAGGGATAGCAAAAGGGTACATTGTCGATAATATATCGGGTTTTCTTCTAAATAGCAGGATCAAATACTTTCTGGTTAACGGCGGCGGCGATATTTATGTTACTCATAAACCTGACGGGAAAAGATGGGTGGTGGGCCTGCGAAAACCCGGCGAAGAGAAAGAGAAAATGGCCCTTGTTTTATCATTAA